>CBDUXJ010000095.1:0-8327 GCA_965371165.1 uncultured Syntrophobacterales bacterium
TCGAGATTCAGAGGCCTTTATGAAGATATTTGACAAACCATACAACTGTTATATAACATTGTTCTTGATATTCTCGGTCACCCTGTTGAGACCTGACCCCTTATCATTCTTCCATGGTCTTGAAGAGATTTATCATCTCGATGGCTGAAAGGGCGGCATCCCAGCCTTTGTTACCGGACTTTGTCCCTGCCCGCTCGATTGCCTGTTCCAAGTTGTCGGCCGTAATCACCCCAAAGGAGACTGGAATACCACTTTCCAAGGAGACCTTGGCAATCCCCTTGGCCACTTCGGCGCTTATATACTCGAAATGGGAAGTAGCCCCTCGTATCACGCATCCCAAACAGATGACGGCATCATAGGTCCCACTATTTGCCATTTTCTTGGCGGCCAATGGAATTTCAAAGGCCCCGGGAACCTTGACAACGGATAGGTCCTTCCCGTCGGCTCCATTCCGAGTCAGGGCATCTAAGGCTCCTCCCAGCAAACGGTCATTGATGAAATCATTGAACCGGCTAACCACAAGGCCGAACTTCAACCCCTTGGCGTCGATCTTCCCTTCTAAAACCTTCGGCATTTTTTCCCCTCCCCGGGATTAGTCCCCTGTTTCGATGGAAAGGAGGTGGCCCAGCTTCTTCTTTTTGGTCTTCAAATAATGGAGGTTCTCCATATGGGGATCCGTCTCAATGGCAATCCGCTCGACCACCTTTATCCCATAGCCCTCCAGCCCGATGATCTTCCGGGGATTATTGGTCATCAACCGTATTTTACGAACCCCTAGATCTACTAAAATCTGGGCCCCGATTCCATAGTCCCTCAGATCGGCCTTGAATCCCAGCTCTTCATTTGCCTCAACGGTATCCTTCCCATCTTCCTGTAAGCCGTACGCCTTCAATTTGTTTATAAGGCCAATCCCCCTGCCCTCCTGGTTCATGTAAAGGATAACCCCCTTACCCTCCTCTTCTACCATAGCCATAGCCTTATGGAGTTGATCACCACAATCGCATCTCTTGGACCCGAAGACGTCGCCCGTCAAACACTGGGAATGCACTCTCACCAGCACCTCATCTTCCAGACGGATCTCCCCCTTGACCAGGGCGAGATGGTGAGAAGAGTCAATATCGCTTTCATAAGCGATGGCGGTAAAGGTGCCCCCGTATTCCGTTGGAAGCGTCACTGTGGCGCCTCGCCGCACCAGGAATTCATTTCGCATGCGGTACTTGATTATGTCAGCGATGGCGATGATCTTCAAATGATGTCGCCTGGCAAAAATCGCTAAGTCGGGCATCCGGGCCATGCTCCCATCCTCGTTCATAATCTCGCAGATTACGGCTGCTGCTTTCAATCCCGCCAACCTCACCAGGTCCACGGATCCCTCGGTTTGCCCCGATCTAACCAATACCCCCCCCTCCCTCGCCCTGAGGGGAAAAATATGACCCGGGCTGATCAGATCCTCAGCTTTGGTCCCGTCATCGATGGCGGTTAACACCGTGGTCGCCCGATCCGCTGCTGAGATACCCGTCGTTACCCCGCATCTGGCCTCAATAGATACCGTGAAGGCCGTCTGAAATTTCGATCTATTATTGGAGACCATCATGGGCAGCCTCAGCTCCTCTATCCTTTCCGGGGTTAGAGAGAGACAGATGAGACCTCTGCCGTATTTAGCCATGAAATTAATCGCCTCCGGGGTCACCTTTTCCGCCGCGATCATCAGGTCTCCCTCGTTTTCCCGATCCTCGTCGTCGACCAAGATGACCATCCTTCCTTCCTTAATATCCTCAATTACCGACTCGATGTTGGCCACCATCCGATTCACCCCATCTATTTGAAGCCATGTTTGACCAAGAAATCCATGTCCAACCCTAATTTGGAAGATCTTTCCTCCCGCTTCTGAGCGGATAAGAACCTCTGGACATATTTACCGATGATATCCGTCTCAATGTTAACCTTATCCCCCACACTCTTATGACCGATGATGGTTCGTTCAGACGTGAGGGGGATGATAGTCACGCTGAACTCATTTCCCTTACACTCGTTTACCGTTAAGCTAATCCCTTCGATGGCTACCGATCCCCTTTCCACAATATGGAGGAGCAGATTCTCCGGTGCCCGAAACGTGATGGCAATGGAACCCCCATCTTCCCGCCTTTCGGTAATGGTGGCCGTGCCATCGACATGGCCCAAAACCAAATGGCCTCCTAGACGATCCGCAGGGGTTAGGGGCCTTTCCAGATTTACGGGGTCCGTAGGCTTTAATTCCCCTAAGGTGGTACGAGCAATGGTCTCATTGGATACATCCGCGGTGAAGGTCTTTCCATCCACACCGACGACGGTTAGACAGGCGCCATTGACGGAAATACTATCACCCGCTTTGATCTCTGTCAAACCCCAGGGAGAACTGAAGGCGATTCTGGTAGATTCTCCTCTCCTTTCGATTTTAGAGACAAAACCCATTGCCTCGATTAATCCCGTGAACATGTTTCTCCTATCCTTGCCATCTGGAAGAGCTTCCCACTCAGCCCTACCGCTTTCCCTTGCCCCTTCTGGCCTGCTTTGTCCGATTCCCCAAGAGTTCCTTGAGCTCATCCATAAATTCGTTGATATCCTTGAACTGTCGGTAAACGGAGGAAAACCTCACATAAGCGACCCCATCTAGGTTCCGGAGCTCATTGATCACCTCCCCCCCAATGAGGGTGCTTTTGACCTCCCTCTCCCCCGCCTCTTGCACCCCTTGCTCTATTCGATTAACGATCCTTTCCAAGTGGTCAATGCTGATGGGACGTTTCTCACAGGCCTTCCTCAGACCGCTCATGATTTTTGACCGATTGAAGGGTTCTCTCCTTCCGTCCTTCTTGATCACCATTGGCATGGCGTCCTCGGCCCTTTCCGAAGTGGTGAAACGTCTCCCACAATGCAAGCACTGACGGCGACGCCTAATTGTCGCCTTATCCTTGCTGATCCTTGAATCAGCAACTCGACTCTCCGTGCCCGAACAAAAGGGACATTTCATGGCTTACCCTTAAACTGAACTGCCTCCACAGACGACTGCTGGATGAGATCCTTGGCTAATTCATCGGAGTAACCGTCCCGGTAAACGATCCTCTTGATCCCGGCATTGATGAGCATCTTAATGCAGATGGTGCACGGATAGTTAGTACAGAAGAGGGTGGCCCCTCGAATCCCAACCCCATGATAGGCCGCTTGAATGATAGCATTCTGCTCCGCGTGAAGTCCTCGACACAGCTCATGCCGCTCCCCCGATGGTACAGTCATCTCCTCCCTAAGGCATCCCACATCCAAACAATGGGGAATCCCGGAAGGAGCCCCGTTGTATCCTGTTGCTAATATATTGCGGTCCTTAACCAAAATGGCCCCCACTTTCCTCCTCAGACAAGTGGACCGCTTGGCCACGAGGTTGGTGATATCCATGAAGTATTCATCCCAGGACGGACGAGACATCCTCGCTCCAGAGTTTACCCAGTAAGCCTCTATCCCAACTGAAATCACAGGGGTTCCTCAGCTACGGCTGCGGATTCAGCTCAGAAGAGCTGTTCTTCAACGGCCCGGATTCCTTGAGATCCTCTTTCACCTCATATCCGCCGTGATCATAGGCGAGCCCGATTTCCCTGTTGGAATTCATCATCCATTAAATGTGGAAAAGATGAGAACCGCGTTGGTGCCACCAAACCCAAAGGAATTGGACATCGCGATATTGACCTCATACTCCCTGGATTCTTTGGGTACATAGTCGAGGTCACACTCCGGGTCGGGATTTTCCAGATTAAGGGTGGGAGGGATGATCCCATCACTCAAGGTCAAGATGGTAAAAATGGCCTCTGTGCTTCCCGCTGCTCCAAGGAGATGCCCCGTCATGGATTTGGTTCCACTGATGGGGATCTTATAAGCGCGGTCGGAAAATACCGTTTTGATGGCGATGGTCTCCGCGAGATCATTCAAGGGGGTTGAGGTGCCATGGGCATTGATGTAATCGATTTGGTCCGGGGAAATCCCGGCATCGGCCAAGGCCAAATTCATGCACTTGGCCGCTCCCTCCCCACAAGGCGATGGGGCCGTTATATGGTAGGCATCTCCGTTAAATCCATACCCGATGATCTCGGCGTATATCCTCGCCCCTCGCCGACGCGCAAAGCCCAACTCCTCCAGGATAAGAACCCCTGCTCCCTCAGATACAACGAATCCGTCCCTCTCCTTATCAAAAGGCCTACAAGCCTTCTCCGGTTCACCGTTTCGGGTGGAAAGGGCTTTCATCACATTAAAACCGCCCACACATAAAGGGGTGATATTGGACTCAGTTCCTCCCGCGATAATGGCGTCTGCGTCCCCATAGTGGATGACCCGAAAGGCGTCCCCGATGCAATGAGCGCCCGTTGCACATGCCGTCACCACACACATATTTGGCCCCCTCGCCTTATGGCGCATGGCGACATACCCCGCGGCCATATTGGCGATCAGCTTGGGTATGAAAAATGGGGTGATCCTGCTAGGCCCTTTCTCCAAAAAGACGTGGTGATATTCCTCGATGGTGGGAAGCCCCCCTAAACCCGTTCCAATGATGACCCCTACCCGATCGCTGATGGCCTCATTGATTTCCAACCCGGAATCCTCCACTGCTATTTTTGATGCGGCAACGGCATATTGAATAAAGAGATCCATCCTGCGAACCTCTTTCCTCTCCACGTAATCCTCCGGGTTAAAGCCCTTTACCTCCCCCGCGATCTTTGTCTGAAATTGGCTCGTATCGAAACGAGTGATCCGACCGATCCCGGACCGCCCATTACAGGTATTCCTCCAGGCCTCTTCAACGCCGATCCCATTGGGAAGGACCAGCCCCAATCCTGTAACGACAACCCTTCTCTTCAATGCACCACCCTGTTAAATCCCTTTCGGCAGGGGACAATGCCCCCTCAAATGACTCCCCGAGTTTACGTCACACTATGACCCTGTTTGGGATTTGATATGCTCAATGGCGTCACCAACGGTCTGGATCTTCTCGGCGTCTTCATCCGTTATCTCCGTGTCGTATTCCTCCTCCAGGGCCATCACCAGCTCGACCAAATCGAGGGAATCCGCACCCAAATCGTCGATAAATTTGGCCTCCACCGTCACCTCTTTTCCATCCACACCAAGCTGGTCGATAATAATCTCCTTGACTCGACTCTCGACGGACATCTGGTCCTCACCTCCTTTACCATGCTATATGTATTTATCTCTTCACATATAAACCTACATGTATATTCCACCATTTACGTTTAAAACTTGTCCAGTGATATAACTCGAGGCATCCGAAACGAGAAAATAGACGGCATTGCCCACATCCGTGGGGGTGCCCAATCTCGCCATGGGAATCTGTCCCTTCAACTCCTCCTTCACCTTCTCCGCGAGATCCTCCGTCATCGGGGTTTCGATATAACCGGGTGCAACAGCGTTCACATTGATTCCCCTCTGGGCATATTCCCTGGCGATGGACTTGGTCAACCCGATGATGCCCGCTTTGGATGCAGCGTAATTAGCCTGACCGGCATTTCCCATCTCCCCCACGACCGAGGCAATATTGACGATTTTCCCGCTCTTGCGCTTTATCATTTGCTTGACCGCCGCCTTCGTGCAGTTAAACGTCCCCTTCAGATTCACATTCAAAACGACGTCCCAGTCTTCCTCTGTCATCCTCAAAAGAAGCCTATCCCGGGTGATGCCGGCGTTATTCACGAGAATGTCGATCCCGCCCAATTGCTCCACTGTCTTGGCCACGATTCTCTCGGCGTCACCAGGATTGGAGACATCGCCTTCGAGGGCAAGCCCCTTCCTGCCTAAGCCCTCGATCTCCTTGGCAGTTTCCAAAGCCCCTTCCATATTGATATCCGAGACTGCCACGTCAGCACCCTTGCGCGCCAAGAGCAGGGCAATCACCTTGCCGATCCCCTGGGCTCCACCCGTGATTAGGGCCATCTTGCCTTCTAAATTCATCATAACACCTCTTCGCTACGTGTCGGCCTTTTTCTTGCCGGCGGACTCTTTGATGATTTCCTGGCCGATGATATTCCTCTGGATCTGATTTGTTCCCTCGTATATCTGCAAAATTTTGGCGTCCCTCATCATCTTCTCGACGGGATACTCCCGCATATACCCGTATCCCCCGAAGACTTGCACGGCATCGATCGCCACCTTCATTGCCACGTCTGAGGCGAAAAGCTTGGCCATCCCCGAGACCTTCGAGAAATCCCTTGGATTGCTGTCCATGAACCTGGCTACTGAGTAAACCAGGGCACGAGCAGCCTCTACTTGGGTAGCCATATCCGCAAGCATATGTTGAATCGCCTGGAACGAGATAATTTTACGCTCGAATTGAACCCTTTCCCGGGCATACTGGACGGCGGCGTCCAGCGCGCCCTGGGCCAATCCCACACCCTGGGCTCCGATTCCGGGACGAGTCTTGTCGAAGGTCTTCATCGTGATGATAAACCCCATTCCTTCGCGGCCAAGGAGGTTTTCCCTTGGTACCCGGCAGTCCTGGAAGACCAGTTCCCGAGTTGCCGAAGCCCGAATACCCAGCTTCTTCTCCTTCTTGCCGAACTCGAATCCCGGGGTCCCCTTTTCCACGATGAATGCACTGGCCCCTCTGGCGCCCCGTGACCGGTCCGTCATGGCAATGACGGAGTAGATCTCCGCTTCTCCTCCATTGGTGATCCACTGTTTCGTTCCATTCAATATGTACGAATCCCCGTCTCGGAGGGCCGTCGTCTGGATAGCGCCGGCATCGCTTCCGGCATTGGCCTCGGTCAAACCGAAGGCGGCCAGCCGCTTCCCCTTTCCAATGTCGGGAAGATACCTCCTCTTCTGCTCGTCGCTGCCGAACATCAAAATGGGATAAGCCCCCAGTCCACTCCCAGCATAACTCACGGAAATACCGATACAGGCCCAGCTCAATTGTTCGACGGCAAGACAGTTCTCAAAAACCCCGCCGCCAAATCCCCCATATTCCTCGGGAAGGCAGACCCCGAAAAGGCCGGCGTCAGCGCATACCTTCATAATCTCCCACGGAAACTCCTCCTTCTCATCCAACTCCGCCCTCGCCGGGATCACTTTTTCCACCGCGATCTTTCTGGCCAAATCCCTTATCATCTCCTGCTCTTCGCTCAAAAAGTAATCCAACCCGAGCCCTCCTCAATCAATGGATGATCTTCTCCTTGATCTGATCCAGTATCTTCATGACGTTTTTGTGGCCCATTTTCAACAATTCTCGCCTTTTACCGAGTTCCTCTACCAGGTGTTGATTGAATCCCCCTTCTACAAGCTTTACGCCCACCAAAACCGCATTCATAACGGCCTTCGCCGATGAGCCTCCATGGCATATCAAACATATCCCGTTGATCCCTAAAAGGGGAGCGCCTCCATACTCGGAATAGTCCACCCTCTTCTTTAAGTTTGCAAAAGCCCCTTTGATCAAAAGATAGCCGATCTTCGCCCTGAGGCTCTTTTTGATCTCACTCTTTAGGATCGTCCCGATTGCCTCTGCCAAACCCTCGCTGGTCTTCAAAGCGACGTTTCCCACAAAGCCATCGCACACGACTACATCTGCATTCCCATTACAGATATCCCTCCCCTCGACATATCCGGCATAGTTCAAGCCCGTTTGCTTCAAAATAGCGTGGGTTTCTCGAGTCAACTCGTTCCCCTTACTCTCTTCGGTCCCATTGCTGAGAAGACCTATTCGGGGGTTCTCCTTTCCCAACACCAACTTCGCATAAACACTGCCCATGATGGCAAATTGAATAAGGTGGACGGGCTTACAGTCCACATTTCCACCGGCGTCCAACAGAATAGACCTCCCCTCTGAGGTCGGGTGAAACGTCGCGATGGCAGGCCTTTCCACCCCTTCTAATTTCTTCAGGACAAACATAGCGAAGGCCATAGCCGCACCGGAGTTTCCAGCGCTGACTACGGCATCAGCTTCACCCTCTTTAACGAGGTCCAGAGCGACCTTGATGGAGCAATCTCGGTTCCGCCTCACTGCCAGGGAGGGAGACTCATGCATTCCCACTACATGCGGGGCATGGTAGACTGATAAGGATAGGTCGGAGGTATCGTGTTTTTCCAATTCGCGATAGACCCGCTCTTCATCCCCTACCAAAATAACTTTGGCCCCATGATTGCGAGCGGCCATGACGGCTCCCTCTACTATTGCGTGCGGTGCCTGCTCGCCTCCCATGGCATCCAAGGCTATCTGCATATAAGCACCTGTGATCCTCTCAGTAAAGCCGGATAAAGCTAAGTCCTGAGGGAATACGTTCGTCATCGAACTTATGAATCGA
>CBDUXJ010000096.1:0-8293 GCA_965371165.1 uncultured Syntrophobacterales bacterium
GCCCTTCGGCTTTACTCAGGGCCATGAGCCTGTCGAATGGCAGATGGACTTTTTACGAAGCCGTCACATATAATAGGGAGGAAGGTGACATGTTTGTCAAATCGAAAATGGAGAGAAATCCCATCACCATTAATCCGGAGGCATCGTTCTACGAAGCCCAAAAACTCATCCGGGAGGAAGGCATCCGTCACCTTCCCGTGGTGGACAATAAGGAGAGATTGGTCGGACTCGTTACGGACCGAGATATCCGCCAGGCTGGACCGTCGGATGCAACCCTGTTGAGCGTCCAGGAGATCAATTACCTATTGGGGAAATTGAAAGTGGGGGGACTTATGACACCGGCGGAGAAATTGATCACCGTGACACCGGATACCATCATTGAAAAAGCGGTTCAACTCCTTCACGATAACAAAATCGGTTCGCTTCCCGTGGTGGATGGAAATAAATTGGTGGGAATTATCACGGAGACAGACATCCTCGAGCTCTTCGTGGACGTGGTGGGACTCAACGTGAAAGGGACGCGGATTACCATGCTTTTGGAAGATGAGCCTGGGACACTGTTCGGCGTCCTCAAGGTCATCAAGGACCAAAACATCAACGTCATCAGCATTATCGCCCCTACCCTCACATTCGAGGGAAAAAGGATGGTAGTCATACGGATAAAAACCCATGAGTACGAGGATGTCGTAAAAAAGCTCGAAAAGGCCGGTTATGAAATCATGAACGTAACCAAATGGCCTTCCCTGTGATGCTTCTCGATGTTACGCTCAAAGATCGCATAATAAGGATAGCGTGTAATCGATGGCAGCTCTTCCCCCTCTGGAGCGTCCTACCCATCATAGGAAGTACTTTTGTAATGGTTCGTTCTGTGATACATTATGTGCGTAGCAACGTAGTGATGTCTATCCATCTCTTTTTTTCAGGTGATCCTCCAGTTTACGTTAAGTGATATATCTTCACAGGATTACCGGATGAAATACTACAAGATTGGACAGTTGGCCAACCTCGTTGGCGTCAGCCCCCGAACGATTCGATACTATGAGGAGATAGGCCTCCTCAATTCCATTAGACGGCTCGAAGGGGGAAAAAGGGTCTATACGGATCAGGACTATCAAAGGCTAAAGTTTATCAAAAGGCTAAAGCACCTGGGGTTGACCTTAGCCGAGATGCATGAATTGGAGGATATCTACCAGATCCACCGTACCAATAAGAAGGTATTGCCGAGGCTGTTGGAATTGTTGGAGGGTCATGTGGAAAAGATCGAGGAAAGGGCCCGAAACCTAGAAAAGTTAAAATCGGAAATCCTGACCTATCACCAAAGGATCAGTGCAAAACTTCATGAGCAGACCTAATGGATTTCCAGCTTACGAGGAGGACCACCATGGAAATCAAAACAATCGGCATCGTTGGCGCGGGACAGATGGGAAGCGGCATCGCCCAAGTCGCCGCCACTTCCAATTTCCACGTGATCATGAGCGATATAAATGAGGCATTGGTGGAAAGGGGGAAATCCAACATCTCCAAATCCCTCGATCGAATGGTGCAAAAAGAGAAGATTGTCCTCTCCCAAAAAAGGGATATTATGGCCAGGATCGAGGGGACCACCGATATGGGGAAAATGAAAGGAGCTGATTTCATCATCGAGGCCGCCACGGAAAATCAAGGATTGAAATTGAGCATATTCAAGGAATTGAATGGCATCTGCTGCAAGGAGACCATTCTATCCAGTAACACCTCCTCTGTCTCCATCACGAAAATCGCCTCGGCCGCAACACGTCCGGAAAAGGTAATCGGAATGCACTTCATGAATCCCGTCCCGGCAATGAAACTGGTTGAGATCATCAAGGGCCTTGCCACATCGGATGAGACCTTTCGGACAACGAACGGCCTCGCCGAAACGATGGGGAAGACCCCCGTTGAGGCCAATGATTTTCCCGGCTTCATATCAAATCGAATTCTCATACCCATGATCAATGAGGCCATCTATGCCTTATTCGAGGGGGTGGGAGACCCCGATGCCATCGATAAAGTGATGCAACTGGGGATGAACCATCCCATGGGACCTTTGGCCCTGGCGGACCTTATCGGCCTGGATACGGTCTTGGCCATATTAGAGGTACTGCAGGAAGGTCTGGGAGACCCCAAGTATCGCCCCTGTCCCCTTCTCAAGAAATACGTCGATGCGGGATATCTCGGGAGGAAGACGGGAAGAGGGTTCTTCAGCTACGAAAAAACATAATTCAGGGGGTAAAAGAACAGTGCTGCGGTCATGCGGTGCTGCAGTGCTGCAGTTATTTGGTTACGGGGGTGGACATTTTAGCTCAACAACACTCTTTGAATTCGCGCTTGGAGTTTCTTTTTCCTTTCCTTAGGCCATACTAACAAAGATATCCTGAGGAGAACCCAATGGATTTCAATCTGACCACTGAACAGGAAATGATCCGGGACATGGTCAGGGACTTTGCCGAAAAAAATATCAAGCCCATCGCCGCTCAATACGATGAGGAGAAACGGTTCCCCATTGAAAATTTGAAGAAAATGGCTCAATTGGGTTTGATGGGGATGAATATCCCCGTCGAATACGGTGGCTCAGAAGTCGGGGTTGTTGCGTATAGCCTCGCGATAACGGAAATAGGCAAGGCCTGTGCCTCCCATGCCGTGACGACTGCCGTAACCAATATGGTGGCCGAAGTGATCTATGAGTTCGGAACGGAGGAGATCAAGAGGAAACATATCCCCAAACTGTGCAGCGGTGAATATCCCGCAGGTTCCTTTGCCATCACCGAACCCCATGCCGGATCCGATGCTGCAAACATAAAAACCACGGCCGTTTTGGATGGAATCCACTATGTCTTCAATGGAACTAAAACCATGATTACCAGCGGAGAATATGCCGGTGTTACGGTAGCGTGGGCTGTTACGGACAAGACCGCTAAAAAGGGGAAGGGGATCAGTGCCTTCGTCACGGAAAAGGGAACTCCGGGGTTCGTCGTTGGAAGGGATGAAGAAAAGATGGGACATCGAGCTTCTTCCTTGAATGAACTCATTTTCGATAATTGCCGAATACCCAAGGAGTGCCTCTTGGGCCGGGAGGGAGAGGGGTTCAAGATCGCCATGATGGAGCTCGACGGCGGACGCATCGGCATCGGTTCCCTCGCCGTGGGAATCGGTTTAGGCGCCATCGATTTTGCTGCTCAATACGTGAAGGACCGGGAGGCCTTCGGCCAGCCCCTTTCCAAATTCGAGGCTATTCAGTGGATGATAGCGGATAGCTATACCGAATTGGAGGCCGCACAGCTTCTCGTCCTGAGGGCTGCCTTTTTGAAGGAAAATAGGTTACAATTTACGAAAGAGGCATCTATGGCGAAATTATTTGCCACGGAGACGGCCAGACGAGTCGCCATTCGGGCAGTCCAGATGCTGGGAGGATATGGGTATACGAAGGATTATCCGGTGGAGAGATACCTTCGAGATGTCATCGGCACGACCTTATACGAGGGCACATCGGAGGTCCAACGGATTGTGGTAGCAAGGGAGATTCTCAAACGATGAAATGGGAAAAGGGGACCTGAGGAAGGAAGGCTCCATGAAAGTGGAGAAGGAGGTCTTTCTACAAAAACACGACCTTTATGGCTGTTTTCAGTGCGGAAAATGTACGGGTGGCTGTCCAGTATCCCTCAAGTCGCAATTGAATATCAGGAAATTGATGATCGAAGTCCTCCTTCGGGAGAACCTGGGCCATGGGGTTCAGGGGGAGGAGCTCTGGGATTGTACTACGTGCAAGACGTGTACGCTCCGTTGTCCAAGGGGGCTGGAACCCATGGATTTACTCATTGGGCTTCGAACCCTGTTGGTTGAGGAAGGCCACATTCCCAAGACCGTTATCGAAGCCCTTGAAAGTGCTTACAAATACGGAAATCCATGGAGCAGCCCGAAAAACAAGAGGAGCGAGTGGGCAAACGAACTGGACCTGAGGATCCTTTCCCAAGGGGATCAGGCAGAGAACCTCTATTTCGTTTGCTGTACGGCAGCTTACGACACCCGACTTCAGAATGTGGCCCGATCCCTTGTTCACTGTTTTCGCCAGACCGACTACGACTTTACCACGCTCGGAAATGAGGAGACCTGTTGTGGAAGCGAGATCCGGAGAATGGGAGAAGAGGGCCTTTTCGAAATGCTTACGGACCAGAATATTGAGAGCTTCAAGAAGTACAACATCCGGTCCATCGTCACCACGTCCCCCCATTGTTACAACACCATCAAAAATGATTATGTCCAGGAAGGTATTGAGGTCCGTCACTATACCCAGGTGTTGGCCGAGTCCATCGAGGAGAAAAACCCCTTCTCCGGAGAGATGAGAAAGGTTATTACCTATCACGACCCCTGTTTCCTGGGAAAGCAGAACGGTATTTTTGACGAGCCCAGGCACATCCTGAAAAGCATTGCCGGGGTGACCTTTATCGAATTCGATCGATCCAGGGAGAATAGCCTTTGCTGTGAAGGCGGGGGCGGACGCATGTGGGTGGAGGCCTCTGATCAGGGCCCCCGATTGGCGGAAATCCGGATTCGCGATGCGGTCGAGATGGGGGCTGATATTCTCGGCACGGCCTGCCCCTTCTGTCTGTTGACCCTGGAGGATGCCCTAAAGACCACGGGGAATGAGGAGAAATTGCGGGTCATGGACATCACCGAAATTCTCGTTGAAGCCCTCAACCGCTGATTACTCCATGGGGACCATGATCTGAACTCAGGTGGTCTCTTGGTCTGAGGGAAAGGAGGACCATGGAAATCATTGTCTGTATCAAGCGAGTTCCCGAGACTGCCGAAGCGGAGCTTGTCATTGACAAGACAGGAAGGGGTATCGAGAGGAGAGGGCTCGTTTTCGATATCAACGAATGGGACAACTACGCCGTGGAGGAAGCGATCCTCCTGAGGGAAAAATTTGGGGGCTCTGTCACCGTCATTTCACTGGGGCCAAAGGAAGCCAATGAAACCCTCAGGAGGGCACTGGCCATGGGGGCAGATCAGGCAATCCGCCTTACAGACCCGGCTTTCGAGGGTTCTGACGGATACGCAATTGCTCGGGTCCTGAGCCAGGCCATTAAATCCTTGTCCTATGACCTGATTCTGACAGGTGTTCAGACGGAGGATGATGGCTATGGTCAGGTGGGACCAACCTTGGCAGAAATGCTGGGAATCTGCCACGCCGCCGTGGTCAACCAGATCGAAGGGATTGAGAACGGCAGGGCCAGGGTGCATCGGGAACTCGAGGGCGGGCTCGACGAAGTTCTTGACCTCAAACTCCCCGCGGTTCTTACCATTCAGTCCGGTATTAACGAGCCGAGATATGTCTCCATCATGGGAATCCGGAGGGTAGCCAAGATGGAGATCAAAGTCCTTGGTCTCGGCGAACTTGCCATGAAACCCGATGAGGCGGGTGAACTTGGATCCCATACCGTTGTGGAGAGGGTATTTTTCCCCCCCGTTGGAGGAGGCGCCCAGATCCTCGAGGGAACGGTGGACGAGGTTACCGCTAAGGTCGTTACCATACTCAAGGAGAGGGGAGAGGTAGCCTAAGTGGACGATATTTTTGTGCTTGTTGAACACCGGCAGGGGGAAATTCGAGATATCACCTTTGAGATGCTCATGAAGGGGAATACGCTTTCCGAAAAGACGGGCAGACCGCTCACGGCCCTTCTCCTGGGCAACAATGTTGGAGAAATGGCCAAACAGTTGAAAAATCGTGCCAACCGGGTCGTCCTCATTGAAGACCAGAAACTGAAAAACTTCAACTCCGAGACCTACCAGCGGGTTCTTGGAAACGTGCTCGAACAGGAGAAGCCCTCTCTCCTCCTCATAGGCCACACGGCCTTTGGCATGGATCTGGCCCCGAGCCTTGCTACTCAGATTAACACCCCTTTGGCCACGGACTGTATCGATGTCATGATGGAAGATGATCAGGTCAAAGCCATCCGCCAGACATACGGAGGCAAGCTCAATGTTGAGGTTTGTCTTAGGCCGGCCGAACGCTCCATGGTTAGCGTTCGGCCGACATCGTTCTCCGTGGAGGAATATTCCATGGCCGGAGAAATCGCCAGGGTTGCCTCGCCCCTTGGGGAGGAAAGCGCCTCAAAGAGGTTTTTGGAATATGTGGAGGCAACTGCTGGCGAGGTGGACATCACTCAGGCTGAAATTCTGGTTTCCGTTGGCCGCGGCATCAAGGATCCGGAGAACATCCCCATAGTGCAAGAATTGGCCGACTCCCTCGGAGCTGCCCTCTCGTGCAGTCGTCCCGTGGTCGACAAGAAGTGGCTTCCCAAAGACCGACAGGTAGGAACCTCTGGCAAAGCGGTTAAACCCAAGGTCTACATCGCCATTGGCATTAGTGGTGCTTTTCAGCACGCTGCCGGCATGAAGGGATCTGGGACCATTATAGCCATTAACAAGGACCCCAAAGCCCCAATCTTCAACATTGCCCATTTCGGAATCGTAGGTGACCTCTTCAAGATTGTTCCGGCCCTCAAGGGAAGGATCAAGGAGGCGCTGGCATAACCCTGATACATGTCATCGCAAATATGACGACTATATATGCTCAACAAGAAGGTAGGGGAAATTTACATTATTGCTCAGAACATGTCGTTACCACAGAGACACCAGATAATGTCGCAGAGCAGATGGCGGTCTTCAAACCTCAGCCGGCGAAACATTCTGTGTCTCCGTGGTGAATAAATGCCGGGATTTTTCAGTAAAAGAGTGCTTAGCGCTCTGACCGGATGAGGACAACATGGATTTCGAACTCACCGATGAACAGAGAGATATTCAGCGGGCAGCCAGGGAGTTTGCCCAAGGAGAATTCGACAGAGATTTGGCCATAGAATTGGAGAAGAAGCATGAATTCCCCTGGGGCATCTTCAAAAAGGCGGCTCAACTCGGATTCATGGGTATCCATTATCCTGAGCAATATGGAGGACAAGGCTTAGGAATCTTCGAGAACGGCTTAATCGTTGAGGAATTCTGCCGAAGGGATTCTGGCATTGGCGTAGCCCTGAGTCTTGCGGACTTTGGATCCGAACTCATCCTGAGATTCGGCAGCCATGAACAGAAGAAAAAATATCTCACCCCCATTGCCAAGGGTGAAATCCTCTCATCCGGGGCCATCACCGAACCCGACCACGGAAGCGACATCACCAGGATGTCCACCACTGCCGTTAAAAAGACGGAACATTATATCATTAACGGAACGAAGAACTTCATCTCCAATGGGCATGTTGCCGGCTTTACCACCGTCCTCTGTCAGATCGATCCCAATGCCACCCCTCCCCATCGGGGGCAGTGCATGATCGTCGTGGAAAAGGGGACCCCCGGATTCGAGACAACGCCCATTGAAGACAAGATGGGGATCAAGATGTCTCCAACGAGTGAACTCTCCTTCAGCGATGTCAGGGTCCCCATAGAGAACCTGGTGGGGGAGGAAAACCGGGGGTTTTACCACGTCATGGAATTCTTCGACGAGAGCCGAATCGAAATCGCTGCCCAGGCCTTGGGAATTGCTCAAGGCGCTTTCGACCGGTCCTTGGATTATGCCAAGCAGAGAGAACAGTTCGGCCGCAAGCTGACCGAATTCCAAATAACCCAGCACAAACTTGCGGATATGGCCACCAAGATCGAAACTGCTAGGCTACTCACCTATAAGGCAGCCATGACCTACGATCGGGGTAAGATCGATCCCATGCTGGCCTCCATGGCCAAGATGTATGCCGGAAGGGTTGCCGTGGAGGTGGCCGATGAAGCCATCCAGATCCTGGGAGGATATGGGTATATCATGGAGTACGAGGTGGAACGATTTTACCGGGATGCCAAGGTAACGGAGATTTATGAGGGCACGAGGGAGATTCAGAAGAACACCATAGCCAGAGCCCTTCTGGGGAAACTCAAATAGCCTGTAACAGTTCTTCTTCCGGTGACTTCAATACTTCTGGTCGGACTCAGGTCAGACACAGGGCCCTTGAATCTGAGGAATCACAATGACAAATGACAAAGCCCAAAATTTAAAGTTGAAATTTCATTTGATATTTGGATTTTGGAATTTGACATTTCTAGTTGGCATTTGGATTTTGGCATTTAAAATTGATGATCTCGTAAAAAGTCGGAATCAGACGGCAAAGAAAAAAGATCCAGATGCCAGGCGCGTAAATCCTGAGGAATGAGGCGTACATAGAAGTACGCTGCGATGACGAAGGATGCAGCACAACGCAGCCCTTCGGCTTTGCTCAGGGCCGTGAGCATGTCGAAC
>CBDUXJ010000097.1:0-8240 GCA_965371165.1 uncultured Syntrophobacterales bacterium
GCATCTGGATCTTTTTTCTTTGCCGTCTGATTCCGACTTTTTACGAAATCATCTTATCTCCCTATTAAAATTTTGATGAAGTCTTTTTTTGTATGATTTGGAAGGAGATTTCAATTTGGTAAAATTGGTGGTGAATTCCTTCATATTTATTAATAATTTTTCCTTTGCAAAAATACCTTATTTTGCTATATTCTACTATCAATTATTGCGTTTAATAGTAAACTGAGGCGAAACCAAAAGCTAAAGATGGGAGGGAGAGATGAAACGCAAATCAAAGGATATTGTCGAAATGGTTATGGGAGGGTTCACGGATAAACAGATCATGAAGGAATTAAGTATCCAGACTAAAGCCTCTTTGAAGAAGATGTATTTTGACGCATTGGTTGAAGCCGGAAAGATCAAAGCCATTATAACGGAGAGGGAGAAAAGGAAAAAGCAGAGGAAACCGAAAGTCCTTACTATAGGAAAGAGGGGAACCCTTGCTCTCAGTCGTCTCATGTTGATCGACCAATTCGGGTTTAAAGAGGGTGATAAGTTCAAGGTATCCAAGAGGAGGGACAGCATTACCCTGAAAAGAGCATAACCGATCTCAGATCCTGAAGGAAGAGTAATAGAAAAGTACACGTATTGGCGGGAGGATAAGAAGGCGGCTTTACCATCGGTATTCGTAACAGATAGATACGGTAGCTTTATTATCAGTATATAGATATAGCCAATGAAATTACAGGACTGCCTGAACGATCAGAGGTCTTGAGCTGGCTCCATTTCATACAGAACCAATGCCCAGAATGCCCATCGGTCTGAACGAAGGTTAAGGCTGATAAGCACTAGAATTATGAGGGATTGTCCAATGTCTCGGAGAGTAGTGCTTTTGCCAACCTCTTTCCCGTGGAAGTCTTGAAGGTGGCCTCGACCATCTTCTTAATCTGATCCGGCTCTTTCTCGGTGGCCTCCTCCAAATTCACGAGAGAATCAGCTTCCCAGAGGATTTGGAAGTTGAGCGTTTCAATATATCCTGGGCTATGGTGGTGGGCTATGAGATCACACACCTCATCGATTGTTTTCCCATCGACCCCCAGCCTTTCCAATATATCCCGGGCGATGGGAGGGCCCTCGCGCTCTTGGTAATCCCCAGCGGTGCTGTTATACTTCCTCTCCGCATCATGGATCCCAATATCATGGAGGTAGGAGGCGGCAATGATCACGGCTGGATCCCCCCCCCTCCCCTTCAAAATCTCCTCGGCAAATCGGGCTACCTTATTGGCGTGGTTGATTCGTTTAAGGTCCCTTCCAAAAACCTTCCTCATCTCCAAGGCAATCCTGTCCCTTAAAGATTCCCGCCTTTTATCCTTCAATTCCCTCGGTAGGTCTCCCATGCATTGTTCAGCATAGTCACACCACTCGGCACATCCAAAATCGATTTTAGGATTGGTAACCTGGACTCCACAGCATTTGCACCTTCGGCGGACATCGTCCTTAAAGAATTCGATCTTCTTTCCACATTGAGGACAGGAAACATCGAAAATATCCCCTGGCTTCCAATGCCTTAGGTCTTGTCCCGGACACTTCATGAGGAATCCCTTGCCTATTTTGATCTCTTAATCTGTATTTAACTCGATTAGCCGAATTGATCCTTGACTTAAGTCAATAGAGATTCCCTTGTTGGGTTTCCCTGAAATTTCCCTTGATTTTCCATTGTAAAGATGATTAAATCCAACGGTGTAAGTTGTGAGGAGTTTTTCGAGGATCACATATGAGGACCGTATCAGGCTACTAGCGTATTATGCAACTTTATGATAGACCCGAAAGCTATTGCAACTTACCTGAGAATTTTTATCGGAAGGGGGTGAGTTGTAATGGCCAGAGGGCAGGTTAAATGGTTCAGCGAGAAGAAGGGCTATGGGTTCATTACTCAAGAAGATGGGAATGACGTATTTGTCCATTATTCCGCTATTGGCACGGAAGGTTTTAAGACCCTTCGCGAGGGGGATGAAGTTGAATTTGAAGTCTCCCAGGGTGATAAAGGTCTTCAAGCCACAAATGTTAAGGTGTTGGAATGAGATGGGGAAAGTAACGTCACGAAGAGACCCCGGGGTTCGTTTTTCCCCCGGGGTCTCTTCGTTCATGAAAAGGGCGAAATGTTTCATGAGATCCGCATTCAGGGAAATCGTATCTCCCCCACACCGAGAAGTTGACTTTCCATGGAGTTTCCTCTATTCTCGTAACAATTGCTCTCGCTTTTTCGGAGGATATATATTCGGAGGGAACATATAATGAAGGATGACAACTACAAGAAACCGGAAAATGGTGACTCCGAAGAGATACCCGTCTTCTCAGATCGGGACCTTGAGAATTACCTGGATGTCGAGGAAAAATACTCGATGGGAGAAGAAACGCCACCGGAAGTGGATCCTCCGCCCCGAACCCCCGGTTTCCTAAAAAGGCAGAGACGCTCAAGGCGCTCCCTAATATTCGTTGTCCTTCTCTGTTTGGGCTTGGGGATTTTGGTGCTGGCGATCTTCCGCGTTATGGAGCCAGAGGTAAAAAAGCCTCAGATCGTTGCCAAGCGGATGAAGCGCCGTATTCCGCCCAGTGAGAGGGAAGAGGGACCTGCGATTCCGGGGGCAGCGGGAAAGGAGGAGAAACCATTGGAAGGCGGCATGCCGGAGGTGGAAAAGCCGAGTGCGCCGAAACTCCCGGAGACGCCGCTGGTAAGTCGTGAAAGAGAAGCAGAGAAAAAGGTGGTTATTATCGGAGGGACGGAGCCACCGAAGGGAGAGGAGGAGAACAAAGTTATTGAGGCCGGAAAGGAAAGGTCCGATATGGAGGGAAGAGGGGAAACGAAACCCCAGTTTGCAAAGGCTGAGGGGCCCAAGATTCGGGCCATCCCCGAACGGAAACTACCCATAGGCAAGTTTACCGTTAATGTAGGGTCCTTCAAGGAAAGGGTGAGGGCGGAACAGTTGACGAACGAATTAAAGGAGAAGGGTTACAAGACCTTTGTCGCGGAGGCCACTGTTCCCCAAAAGGGAACTTGGTATCGTGTCTCAGTGGGCCATTTTCCCTCTCGGGAAGAGGCCCTGGCCTTTGGCCGGACAGTAAAGGAGAAGGAGGGAATAGATTTCTTCGTGAGGAAGTTAAAAGAAGTGAAGAAGTAAAGGCATTATCATAGGTGAATACCTTTTTCCTATCCGCTATCCCCTGCCTTCAGATCGAGGATGATGCTTGCGGCAATTTTGGCCGCCTTTGCGCAGACCCCGGGGCACCCTTCGGGTTCATGTCCGCCGGCTGCCAGAAATGCCTCGTAGTCTTCCTTCTCGTAGAGCTTGAACGGCCTGCCATAGAGGATTTTGTGTATTTCGGCACAGAGGGTATGGCCGACCACCTCCTTGAACTTCAGATACATATCGGTAGCGGGGACCATTGCCTTCCGATACTGTTCTGTATCCTCGATGGACTCCCTGCCGACTATCTGGCAAATTGCCATAATACCCCCTATCAGGGCGCCGCACGTCTCCCCTCTTCGGGCTATCCCTCCCGCCAGCGCACTCGCCGCCTTCAAGGCTCCCGCATCCTTCAGATCTAACTTTTCCTGCAGAGCTGCAAGAACAGACTGGCTTCAACCGAAATAGTTCATATCGTACTGTAGCGCCAGTTCCCCGATCTCCTCGATCAACTTCTCTCTCCCTTCGTCCATCGAAATCCTCCTTTCCCAATCGGTAGAGATGAAAATTCGATCTTTTGCGTTAAACCCCGGATGTAACTGTGCCCCATAATTCGATGATGCATGCTATAATTTCTAAAATGATGCGACGACGATACGGAGCAATATAACACAAACTAAAATAATCCTCCACAGCTGTAGATTGCTGCGAGTTGATTGAGTGGTTAGAGGTGATTGAAAGAGTGAACTTGGATATAGAAACCTGAATGTATTAGAGTCAATAGCTAGTCTCCATTTGGAACTCACGATAGCTTCTGAGGGACTTTTAATGGTAAGAAAGGAGTGAAGATTATGCCGTTCAATGAAATGAAGGAAGAGCATTTTGCTGGGATTTTCCCCTATCTAGTCACACCTCTGGATGACAAAGGTCGCCTCAAGGAAAGCGTCCTTGTTGATTTGGTCGATCATCTCATCCGAAAGGGAGTACATGGCCTCACACCTTTGGGGAGCACAGGCGAAGGGGCTTATCTCGATTGGCCCACCAAAAAACGGGCAGTGGAAGTGGTGGTGAAAGCTGCGAGGGGACGTGTGCCAGTCGTTGCTGGTGTCAACAATTTGACAACCCATGCTGCTGTTTTGGAGGCTTCTGAAACCGAGCATATTGGCGTCGATGGCATCCTTGTGGTTTTGCCCACATACTTTCCGATTGTGGATGAACAGGTGGTGGCCCATTTCCGTGCGGTTGCCCGAGCAGTTTCCTGTCCGGTAACTCTATATACTAACCCTAAGTTCGCCATGTGGGATTTTACGGTAGATACCCTTAAACAGCTCGCTGATGAATCGAATATCGGCTATTTGAAAGACGCATCTGGTAATATCGGTAAGCTCATGTCCATTATCACTGCATTGGGAGACCGGTTCAAAATCTTCAGCGCTTCTGCCCATGTTCCCCTATTTGTATTCATGCTTGGAGGTGTTGGGTGGATGGCTGGCCCAGCATGTTTGATCCCTGAGCAGAGTATCGCCCTCTATGAGGCGGCCTGCCAGAAGAGATGGGAAGAAGCAGTGGCGCTTCAAAAGAAATTGTGGCCCCTCAACGTGGCTTTCCAGCGGTATTCCCTCGCTGCATGTGTGAAAGCCGGATTAGAAATGCAGGGATTTCCTGTGGGTTTTCCACTGCCACCGCAAAGACAACTAGGCCGGGAAGGGCGGAAGGTCGTGCAGAAAATTCTCATAGACATCGGGGTCCTTTGAATATGCTGGCATAAAGATGCCGGGCCAGTATGGAGAAGTCGCCCTTTATCGTCCTGCTCGGTGTCGGTTCGCCGAGGCCTTTATGGTTTTCCCTTATATAAGGGAATTACAGGGGCGATATTTAACCTGTTCAGGTAGAAGAGGCCATACATCAGCCAATGGGAAATGATCAATGAGGGAAAGTGCGGAGTCCTCTTCTGAAAGAATATCGGCGAACTCTCGGGAAAAATGAGGAGGTGATAAGGGATAAGACAGGACTGCCTAGCCTTCCTGAGTCTCTCTGTTTATGGGAATTATACAGGCGACATATCGGGCTTCCCCTGAGGCCTCTGGATATGGAGAGAATCCTCATCGATTTCCACATGTACTTTGCTTCCCCTTTGGTGAAAGGTCCTCGGGTTTTGATCGTCTAGTGTTAGGATGTCTCCGTCTTCGAGTTCGATGGTATATCTGGTTATAGGACCTAAGAAGGCAACTTCCAAGACCTTCCCCCCTATGGTGTTCTTCTTTGGCTCGGATAGGTGAATCATCTCGGGGCGGAAGATAACCTGGACCGTCTCGTCCACCTCGAATTGATCCGTCCTTTGGGCCATCAATTCAATGCCGCAGAGGGATAGTTTTACCCGATTTTCGGAGACCTCGGTAATCTTTGCATTGAGGAAGTTGGTTAACCCGATGAATTCGGCTGCGAATTCGGTTCTAGGGCGTTTATAAATCTCGAGGGGTGTACCGATCTGTTCGATTTTACCCTGGTTCACCAGGACCATGATATCTGAGATACTCATGGCCTCTTCCTGATCATGGGTTACATAGATAGTTGTGGTTTTCAATTTCTCTTGGAGCCCTCGAATCTCCCCACGCATATAGACCCTGAGTTTTGCGTCAAGATTACTCAGGGGTTCGTCGAAAAGCAGTACCCGGGGTTCATTGACTAAAACCCTGGCAATGGCCACCCTTTGTTGTTGACCACCACTGAGCTGACTTGGGCTCCTACCCTCCGTTCCGTTTAATTGGAGGAGGTCCAGCGCCCACTGCACCTTTTCCTGGATCTCCCGGGAGGAGAACTTCTTCACCCTCAGGCCATAAGCGATATTCTCGAAGATAGTCATGTGGGGGAAGAGGGCATAATTTTGGAAGACCATGCCCGTAGGTCGATTGTAAGGAGGGATGCCATTCACCCTCCTGTCGCCAATGATGATGTCTCCTTCCTCGGGTTCGTAAAATCCTGCTATACAACGGAGTGCCGTCGTCTTTCCGCATCCGCTGGGCCCGAGTAAAGTTATCATTTTCCCCGCTGGGAATTGAAAAGAGAACTCTTTGACCGCAATGACTTCGTGTTTGCCCTTTCCGAATTTCTTCATAACATTTCTCAGCTCGACTGGGGTACATTCCTTCGAGGCGGGAGCCATTTCCTCTCCTTCTCTATAAGATCGTTACATCCTGAACATGGTTACTGTCACTCCGGTAGCCCGATATACCGAGCCTAGCCAGATAACCACCACCACCACGAGGATGGTAGACATGGCCGCTGCGGCTCCCAAAGACCCGGACTCCACGAAATTATAGATATCAACGGACATGACACGCCATCGGGGAGTGACCAAGAAGATGGTTGAGGTTAACTCGGTGATAGCCCTTATGAAGGCATACGTAATGCCCGCGATGAAGGCCGGTTTCAACAGAGGGAGCACGATCCTTCTAAAGGTAAAAAACCAGCGAGCCCCGAGGTTAGCAGATGCTTCCTCCATGGAGATGTCGATTTGCTTGAGGTTTGAGATTCCCGTACGGAAACCGAAGGGCATTCGGCGAAAGGTGTAGTCCAGGATGATTATGGCGGCGGTTCCAACGAGGATTAAGGGGGGACGGTTGAAGGCGATGACAAATCCGAGCCCCATCATGGTGCCCGGAACCGCATAGGGAAGGGTCCCTAAGAAATCCATCAGTTTCCGTCCGAGGAAACTCTTCCTCACCACGAGGTATGCGATAACCATCCCCAGGAAGGCCGCCAGGAAAGCCCCGAAAGAGGCCATCCAGAGGCTGTTGACGATTGACCTCCACGTGTTTCCCAAAACCAGCCGGTAGTGGTTGAGGGTGAGGGAGCTATCCACCCCCCATACCTTGGCAAATCCCCCGAGGATTATGACTACGTACAGGACGGTCACAGCCAGGGATATGGAGCAACACAGGCCGAAGATGGGCCATTTGATCTTTCCGGGGGTGGATCTCATCTCGGCGAAGGCGGGTGACCCGGTAATGGTCACATAGGACCGCTTGCTCTTGTAAACCGATTGGAAGTAGAAGAGAATAAAAGAGGGGACGAGGAGGATGATGCAGATAGTGGTTCCCATCCCCCAATCCATGACGCCCAGGGTTTGCATTACCGATTCCACCGCCAGGACGGATAAACCTCCCCCCAAGAGGGCCGGAGCGCCAAAGGCGCTAAGGTTGGTCATAAAGATTAAAAGCGCGGCCGTGAGGATGGCGGGGGTAATGAGGGGCAATGTAATGGTATAAAATACCCGAAGGTCCCTCGCCCCGAGATCTTGAGCCGAATCCTCCATGGAGCGGTCCAATCCGCTAAAGGCAGCAGAGGTAATTAGATAGGCCAATGGAAAGGTTGTGATGATCTGGGAGATGACGATGCCATGCCACCCATAGATGATGTATCTAAACCCGAAGAATTTGAAGAGGAAGTTGTTGATGACGCCAACCCTGCCGAAGAGGAGGATGAAGGCAAAGGCGTTGATGAAAGGAGGGGTAATCATGGGAAGAATTCCCATGATCATGAACAGGGGCTTGACCGGCATATCCGTTCTGGTCATTCCGTAGGCGAAGATAGTGCCCAAGATCAGTGCCCCCATGGTGGCCAGGGCGGAGATGAACAGCGTATTGTACAAGACCTCCCTGAAATAGGGATTGCCGAAGAATCTAAAGTAGTTTTCCAACCCGACAAAATTCCCACCGTCGTCCAGTACGCTGGTCTTTAAGACGGAGAAAAGCGGGTAGATGACAAACCACAAAAGGAGTCCGAAACAGAGCAGGATGAGGCCGAAAACGATGGGTTCCCTGGTGAGAAGCTTAAATTCCCTGAGGATTTGGTCAACTGTCGTATTCAATGACTATCCCTTGACTCATCTCTTCTGTATCATATGAGAGATCGCTGAAAAACTGGAAAAGCAAGCTGTGAGCGCGAAATTATAGTGTGTTGCAGTGCTGCGGTGCTGCAATCATGCAGTTAGTGCCCTGCACATTCCAACAAGTGGTGAGGCGAACTTTGACGGCTTCGTAAAAAGTCCATCTGCCGTTCGACATGCTCACGGCC
>CBDUXJ010000098.1:0-8215 GCA_965371165.1 uncultured Syntrophobacterales bacterium
CGGGCGAGGTTGTGGCGGAGAGGACCCACCGGAAGAACGATCGTCTTCCCTGGAGGATTATGGGGTTGATCTACGCCCTCCCCCATCCCATATCTCCGGATACCACCATTATCAAGAACAAAGCCGGATTGCCCTTGCCCACGGAGCTCACGGGAGAGCCGGTGACCGAGTATCTCATTGACACAGTGGAACAGGAAAAGAGGCGCAACAGGATGCACAAGGTCTGCCTCTCCTGCCACAGCTACGGTTGGGTGGAAGGGCATTGGACCCGCTTTGAAAACACCATCCGGACGACCAACGAGATGACACTGGCCGCCACAAAAATGATGCTTACCGCCTGGGAAAAGGGATTGGCCAAGGGCTTAGCCCAGAACGACAGCATCTTCAACGAGGCCTTGGAGAAGAAGTGGGTTGAGCAGTGGCTCTTCTTCGCCAACTCCACCCGTTTTGCCTCCGCCATGGCCGGGGCCGACTACGGTGTCTTTGCCAACGGCCGCTGGTATTTGAGTAAGAATATCCAGGAGATGGCCGACTGGCTTGAGCTTGAGCTCAAAGGGATGCAAGAGGAGAAAAAGCAATAGAAAGGAGATGGAACAATGCCTGAGAGATTACAGATCTACAAGTGCGAAGTTTGCGGGAACATCGTGGAGGTGCTCCACGAAGGCCAGGGAGATCTTGTATGCTGCGGCCAGTCGATGAAGCTCTTCATCGAGAACACGGTTGATGCCGCCCGTGAGAAGCACCTCCCGGTGGTGGAAAAAGCCGCCGGTGGCTTCAAGGTGAAGGTCGGCAGCGTCGCCCATCCCATGGAGGAGGAGCACTACATCGAATGGGTCGAGATCATCGTTGACGGCAAAGCCTACCGCCAGTTCTTGAAACCCGGAGTTGCACCTGAGGCTACGTTCGATGTCAAGGCAGAGAAAGTAACGGCCCGTGAGTACTGCAACCTTCACGGTCTTTGGAAGGGGTAGCGGCCATGGTGAACAAGAAAATAGAAGGGGCCTTGAATCAACAGTTGAACGCGGAGCTCTACTCTTCTTACCTCTATCTGTCGATGTCCGCCTATTTCCAGTCCATCAACCTGCCCGGTTTTGCCAATTGGATGCGCGTTCAGACACAGGAAGAGCTGGTGCACGCGATGAAGTTCTACGACTTCATTAACGAGCGCGGCGGTCGCGTGATCCTCCAAGGGGTAGAAGCTCCCCCGGCGGAGTGGTCTTCCCCCCTCGATGTGTTCGAGAACGCATACAAGCACGAGCAGAAGGTGACCGGCCTCATCAACGATCTCGTCAACCTGGCCGTCGGCGAACGCGATCACGCCACGAACATCTTCCTTCAGTGGTTTGTCACCGAGCAGGTCGAGGAGGAGGCCTCAGCAGACGAAGTGGTGCAGAAGCTCAAGCTCGTGGGCGATGACAGCGGTGGCCTGTTCATGCTTGATGGCGAGATGGGTCAGCGTGTTTTCACGCCTCCTGCCGCGTCGGCTGAAGCGTGAGGGAATCGAAGCATCAATAAGCAAGGCTGGGCGGGTAGTTGTCATGAGATCTCTGCCATCGTGACTTGACAGGTTGATTGAAGAGCTCGTGACAATGGGAACATCCCGATTTTCCCGCGCCGAGAGGTAAGAACCCGACCGATGACCACTGCAGGACTTTGAAATGGAGGAGACGAATATAAGCATCCCCTTCAATGCGGACGAGATCTTCGAGATGGCGGAACAGATCGAGAGAAACGGGGCACGGTTTTACCGCCGAGCTGCACAAGGAGCCGTGGATCCACGGAACCGTCAACTCCTCCTTGATCTCGCCGCCATGGAGGAGGAACACGAAAAAGTCTTCGCCTCTATGAGGGCGGATCTGGCGAATGAGAAACCCGAGACAGCGGTTTTCGATCCTGACGGTCAGGCGGCTCTGTATCTGAGGGCAATGGCAGATGGGCACGTCTTCGATGTAAAGACGGATCCGTTACAGCTTTTCACCGGGAAGGAGACGGTGGAGGATATCCTCCGGGTGGCCATGGGCATGGAAAAGGATTCCATCGTTTTCTACCTGGGCATGAAGGAGCTGATTCCCGAGAGGTTGGGCAAGGACAGGATCGACGGTATCATTAAGGAGGAGATGGATCATCTTGCGCTTCTAAGCAATGAGTTGGCGGCCCCGGGCCAGGAACTCTGTTGACGGGCGGAATAAGTCACCCCCTAACCCCACCGAGCAAAAAGAAACCATGACGGACCTCATCCAGAACCTTCATCCTGTGGTACAGGCTCTCATGGCGACCTGTTTCACATGGGCGTTGACCGCCCTTGGTGCAGCAACCGTATTCACGGCCAAGGATATGAGCCGGAAGGTACTCGATGCGCCGCTGGGTTAGGATAGGGAAGAGAGATAGAAGTATGGGGGTATTTTTCAGACGATTTCACCGGTAAAACGTCGCGGACAACCCTAAAATTATGGATATTCCTGGTAATTTGCTCACAACCGCCATGGCGGTCATGCCCCATAAGGAGGTGGACCGGGCTCTGGAACTGGCCCTCTCTTTGGATGTGCCTTTTTGGCCCCAGTTACCCCACGTGAGCTACTACGAGGATATGTACGTCCAGGCCTCCGAACATTTTCCCGGTATCCTGCTCGACCTCGAAAAGCGTACCGTGCGGTTTTCCATGGAAAAATTTATGGGGGAATTTGAGGAGACCATGGCTCACTTCGATGAGCCGGAATACCTTGATATTAGCAAGACCTACTCAGTCGTCTACCACCGATTCCTCGATCTGGATCTGTCGGATCGCCCGGCCATACGGGGGCAGCTTGAAGGACCCATCAGCTTTGGGTTCCATGTTTTGGACCAGGATGACCGTCCTATCCTCTTTAATGATACCATACGACCGTTCATGATTGAGTTCCTGGCAAAACGGGTAAATGTACAACTCAACAGGCTGAAAAACCTCAATGCCAATGCCTTTATGTTCATCGATGAACCGGGGTTGCAGTTTTTGTTCAGTGCTCTGTCCGGCTATGGGGATGTGGCCGCAAAAGGTGACATGGAGACCTTTTTCTCCCTGATTGAACGGCCCCGTGGCGTTCATCTCTGCGGCAATCCGGATTGGGACTTTTTATTGGGGCTGGATCTTGACATTCTCTCTTTAGACGTATATTCAAACGGGGAGGTATTTGTTGCCTATGCCCAGTCGATCCGTAAGTTCTTGGATCGAGGAGGGGCTATTGTGTGGGGCGTCGCGCCTACGAATTTAGAGCCATTTGAAAGGGAGGACGTAGATTCCCTTGAAAAACGCCTCACCCAGCTATGGGCCTTCCTCGCCGATGAAGGCATCGACCACCAATTTCTTCTCTCCAGGAGCATGCTCTCGCCAGCCACCTGCTGTCTGGTCAACCCTGATGGGGGAAAGACGGTGGAAAGGGCATTCAACATGATTCAAGAGCTATCCTTGAGGCTTCGGGAAAAAATGGACTATTGAGTGCAGGATAGTAATATGGAACGGGAAAACATGACTGGCCAACATTTCATGGGAAAGGGTTCTGGAAAACGTCAAGGAAAGGAGGGGGAAAATGGAAAAATTTCAATGTTTGGTTTGCGGATACATTTACGACCCGGAGCAGGGGGACCCCGATAATGGGGTAAATCCCGGAACCTCCTTTGACGATCTCCCCGATGACTGGGTCTGTCCGGTATGCGGGGCCTCAAAGGATCAATTCACAAAGGAGTAGCGGGAGAAGGGAGTGAAACCTAGGCCTCCAGCAGGATGAGATCGGGGTCCTCCAGGTGGTCGATAACGGTGTTCAGAAACCTGGCCGCCTCCGCTCCATCCACGACCCTATGGTCAAAGGAGAGGGAAAGGGGAAGTACCTTCCTGACCTCGATCTTTCCTTCCACCACAATAGGTTTCTCCTGAAGCTTTCCCACGCCTAAGATGGCCACCTCGGGATAATTGATGATGGGAGAACCGAAGATCCCCCCCACGGCGCCGTAGTTGGTAATGGTAAAGGTTCCCCCCTTCAGGTCAGCCAGGTCGATAGTCCTGGAGCGTGCTTTATCAGAAAGCTTCAGCAGTTCATCGGCCAGCTGTAGGATGCTCTTCTCCTTGGCGTTTTTCACGACGGGCACCATCAAGCCATCCTTTGTATCCACGGCCACACCGATGTTGAAATACTTCTTGAGGATAATCTCTTCGCTTTCATCATCCAGGGATGCATTCACGTAGGGATGCTCTTCCAAGCCGGCTACCACGGCCTTGATCACAAAGGGAAGGAACGTGAGGTGGATCCCCTTTTCGGCCGCCTTTTCCTTCTCCTTCTCCCTTAAGGCCACCAGTCTGGTGATATCCGCCTCATCCATGGCCGTGACATGCGGGGCAGTATACTTGGATTTCACCATTGCGCGAGCAATGGTCTTTCGCATCCCACGAAGCGGCAACCTCTCCACGTAACCGTACATGTCGTATTTCCGTGCCGCCTTAACCGCTTCCACCTTCTCAGGGGGTTTCTCCTCCTTCTTTTTTGAGGCCTTCTCGACGTCCTCCTTGGTAATACGCCCCCGGGGGCCGGATCCCTCGATCGTTGTGAGGTCGACGTTCAGCTCCCGAGCCAACCTCCTCACTGAGGGCATAGCGAGGACCTCAACCCTTTTTCCTGGACGGGGTGGCGCTGCCTCGGCGGGAGCTCTCTCTTCCTTTTCCTCAACTTCTTCCGGGGCCTCCTCCAGCACCCCCACAACACCCACCGACGGGCGCTTTTCGGCTTCCTCGGGTTTTGCCGCAACCTTGGGTTTTGCCGGAGCCTCGGGTTTTTCTCCCTCCTCCCCGATGACCAGGATGACCTGCCCCACCTGAACGGTTTCCCCCTCGGCCGCTCCTATCTGGAGAACCAATCCCTTCCGGGGGGAAGGTATTTCAAGCACGGCTTTATCCGTCTCCACCTTGACGAACACCTGGTTTTCTTCGATGGAGTCTCCTTCCTTTACCACCCACTCAACGATCTCGCCCTCGGTCAATCCTTCTCCTAAATCCGGTAGCTTGAATTCATACGCCATGGAAATCTCCTCAAAAAGCCATTACCTTCCGGATTCCCCTCAGGATCCTCTCGGGCCCGGGCAGATAATATTGCTCCATTTTGTACAGGGGAAAGACCGTGTCGAACCCCGTTACCCTTTCCACGGGCGCATCCAAAGACAGGAGCGCCTTTTCGTTTATCCTGGCGATAATCTCCGCACCAAGGCCGCACGTCCGGACTGCCTCGTGGACGATGACAGTCCTTCCCGTCTTCTGAACCGATGTCAAAATGGTATTATCGTCCAGAGGAGAAATCGTTCTCAGATCGATCACTTCCGCGTTGACCCCTTCCTCTTTGATCTTCTCGGCCGCGGTGAGAACCTCCCGCACCATGGCCCCCCAACACACCACCGTGACACCATCCCCCTCTCGAACCACCCTTGCCTCTCCGATGGGGACCGTATACTCCCCATCGGGAACCTCCTCCTTGATGGCCCGGTAAACCCGCTTAGGCTCGAGAAAAAGCACGGGGTCCGGATCTCTGATAGCGGAAACGATCAACCCCTTCGCATCGTAAGGGGTGGAAGGGATCACCACCTTGATCCCGGGGATATGGGCCAGCATGGCCTCAATACTCTCCGAATGGTGCTCAGGCGCATGGATACCACCACCATAGGGCATCCGGATTACCATGGGGCAGGTGTACCTTCCCCTGGAGCGGTTCCGCATCCTGGAGACGTGGGAGATGATTTGATCCAGTGCCGGAGGAAGGAACCCCATGAATTGAAGCTCTGCCACCGGCTTGAACCCCTTGACTGCGAGACCCAGAGCGACCCCAACGATTCCCGACTCGGCCAGTGGCGTATCCACCGCCCGTTTAGGTCCGAACGTGGATTGGAGCCCATCGGTCACGCGAAAGACCCCTCCCTCTCTGCCCACATCCTCTCCCAGGACCATCACGGAGGAATCCCTTTCCATTTCCTCCATTAAGCCCTTGTTAATGGCTTCTACCATATTCCTCTTCACCATCTCAATCCCCCTTCTCCCTTAAGAAGGCCAAAAAGTCGTCCATCTGTTCCTTCAGATAGGGTGTCATCTCCGCAAACGCGTACCGGAAGAACTCATCGGACTTGGGATCGGAAACACCTTCTGCCTCTTGGATGGCCTCATTTATAGATTTTTCAGCCTCCTCCTTGATCTGTGCCTCTAAATCCTCATTCCAAAGCCCCTTGCCCTGGAGATACTTCTGCAACCGCAGCAGGGGATCCAGGGGCTTCCACTCCTCCAACTCCTCATCGCTCCGATACTTGGTCGGATCGTCGGCCGTGGTATGGGGACCGAAGCGGTAGGTGATGGCCTCGATCATGGTGGGCCCTCCCCCCGAAACGGCCTTCTCCCTGGCCTCCCCTGTAGCCGCGTAGACGGCGAACAGGTCATTCCCGTCAACTTGGATTCCGCCAAACCCATAGGCGATCGCCTTCTGGGCCAGTGTCTTTGCAGCGGTCTGCATCTTTCGGGGGACTGAGATTGCGTATTGATTATTCTGGCAGAAAAAGATCGTGGGAGTCCTAAAGACGCCGGCGAAGTTCATGGCCTCATGAAAATCCCCCTCGGATGTAGCCCCATCGCCGAAATAGGCCACCGTGCAGATCCCTTCCCCCTGTAACTGAGCGGCCCAAGCCACACCGACGGCATGAAGTGGGTGGCTCCCAACGGGGACGGATATGGGGAAGACGTGTACATCTCCGGGAACGCTCTGTCCCCTCTCGTCTCCCATCCAGTAAACATAGATGTCCTTCAGGGAAACACCTCGCATGTAGCAGACCCCCATTTCCCGGAAGGAGGGAAAGACCCAATCATCCTGACCAAGAGCATAGGCGCTCCCCACCTGTGCGGCCTCCTGCCCATGAACGGGGGCATAAGTCCCCATTCTGCCCTGCCGTTGAAGGGATAAGGCCCTCTGGTCAGCCTGCCGGATAAGAACCATCTGCCGGTAGAGGTTCTGGATCGCATCTTCGGTCAAATCCGGCTTCAGTTTTTCCTCGCAGCGTCCGTCCGGATGGAGTATCCTCAGTATCTTCCCCTTGAGGGGATCGTATTTCTCGATCATCATATCCTCTCCTTCAGGCGAAGGGTCACTTATTTGCCCTGGGCCCAATCTCTCAGCTTCTCATAGCTCACGGACCCACAGAGCCACTTTCCCGTTTTAGTGTTGTAGCAAAAGGGAACACCCCCACAGTAGCCCTTATCATATTCCCGCATCAGTTTCGCGTTCTCCTCGTTGTGCCAGACCTCAAGCTTCTGGACCGTAACCCCCTCCTCATCCTGGAGCCTGGCGATCAAGGGTTCTATGGAGCGACAATGGGAACATTCTGCCCCGTAGAATTCAATCAGTTGGGAACTCTCTTCCATAACATCACCCCTTTATTCGTAGGTTTTTGGATTCCTCCAAGGGTTCAGGCGACAATCCTCCAAAAGATAACCACATTTGGGTTGAACCTCGTCGCACCATCTTGAAAAAACATCTTTCATTAATATAAATCAATCAAAAGAACTTTTTCAACAAAAAGGATGTACGGAAGATCAAGCCAAGAAGCTATATCGTTTACATGATGGGGTTGTACCCTAACGGGCTGTTGCCCAAATTTCCTGGAACGAACATTAAAGAATTTTTGCTAACCATTCTTAGTGAAGCGGGACAGCCGCAAATCTAATGTTTGAGCCCAAAGGGCGAGTTTTAGTAACGAAGTAGCGCCTAAGCGCTATTTGCAGTGAAGCGAACTTGACGGCTTCGTAAAAAGTCCATCTGCAGTTCGACATGCTCAACGGCCCTGAGCAAAGCCGAAGGGCTGCGTTGCGCTGCATCCTTCGTCATTGCAGCGTACTTCTATGTACGCCTCATTCCTCAGGATTTGCACGCCTTGCATCTGGATCTTTTTCCTTTGCCGCCTGATTCCGACTTTTTACGAAATCATCAAGCTTAGAATGGTCAAAAATTCTTTTCAGCGAGCGAAAGGGGATTTGGGCAACAACCCCCTAACGTCTGATAAGATATGGATGCCGACGGCGCCGATAGTAAAGAGAGGAAATCATGGGAAACTTGGATGATAAGAACTGGAAATTGTTTATGGGTTACAGGTCCCTTTCTGTGATTCCTCCATACTCATGGTCTTTTGGGTTAATATGCCTCATTGGTTTCATTCTGGTCCGTTC
>CBDUXJ010000099.1:0-8175 GCA_965371165.1 uncultured Syntrophobacterales bacterium
GTCCGTCCCCACCGATGCCCACATGGCGATCCTGTTCTGCATCTCCTGGCCTACATACAGGGCCACGATTATCTCCTGGCCGGAAAGCTTACATTTCTCCGCTGCAGTCAATAGAGCCGGCCAGGTCGTCACGTCACTAATGCCACCACCGGGAAATTGATCGTCTTCCATTTCCGACGCGTGCCCAAAGAAACCATTGAGGAGGGCTGCCTGGGCCACATCCGTCCTGAAACCACAACCATAAACCCCGGACTCCGGCCTTCCGAGATTATCTTTGGCGTATCGTATGAGCTTTTTGGAGGTGGGGGCAGTTGAGCCGACAAGCATTCCCATGACTTGCTTGAGCGTCAACTTCTTAACGTATTCGATGACGCTCTCATCCACATCATTGAACTCCGTGTGTGCAACAAACTTCGCAAATGTTTCTGCAAGTTCCATTTCCATTGCCTCCTTCCCTCAAGGTCGTTAAATACGTATTCTATGGCTCAAAACATGGGACAACTGGAGAATATTACACAATAGTAGTGGAAAATTATTTGTCAAGAAGTTTTTTACCGGAGCCTTGGGAGGTGTTTGGGCTTACCGGTTTGTGAGGGAAAAATTCCCTTGGGATAAAAACTACTTGACAAGGGAAGACCTAAATGATAAGACACTCGGCCAAGGCCGTATGAGAAAATGAGGAAGGGAAGGAGGTGAAACATTCAAGGTCAATAAGGTTCATATGGTCGGTCAGGATTTCTCACAAAGGAGGTTAACGTATGAAAAAGGGAACGCGACTTCACCCGATTGGATGGGGAATCATGGTCAGTGTGCTCGTCTGTCTCCTCACCGTAGGGATTGCGGTGGATACGGCTACGGCGAAAGTCCGCTACATTCGCTTAGGGTGCGGCGGACCGGGAGGATCCTGGTTCCAGATGGTTGGGGGGCTCTCTGCGCTCTTCAATAAGGAGATCCCCAACGTCAACGTGAGCGCGGTGTCTTCCGGCGGATCCGTTGCCCTGAACCGGCTTCTCCGGCAGGGCGATCTGGAGTCAACATTTCAACATACCCTGACGATGAATGAGAGTTGGAATGGCACTGGTGCGTTCAAGGATAAGGGTCCATGGAAAGGCATACGAGGGATGACCGGAATGTACGAGAGCTGGCATCACTGGGTCGTGCGGGAGAAGAGCGGCATAAAAAAGATGGCTGATCTTGTAGGGAAGAGAGTGAATGTCGGTTCGGTGGGCAGCGGATCCGCGGCCAACTCCGTCAATGTCCTGAAAGCCCTTGGCCTCTATGATAAGGTCAAGATCAACAACTTGAGCTTCGGCGATGCGGGCCGGGCAATCGCTGACGGTCAGCTCGACGTTATAGGAATGAGCAGTGCACCCATGGCCGCCGTTGTGACACTGGAGGCTTCTCATAAGATCCGGCTCCTTGAACTCACCGACGCGGAGTTCAAGAAGGTATTCAAGAAGATTCCCTTCTACTACAAGGCCACCATGCCAGCACGCGTATACAAGACATGGGACAAACCGTATCCCGCTGTAGCCTTCCAGGTGCTCTGGACTTCCCACAAGGATCTAGAACCTGAATACGTTTACCAGATGTTGAAGGTCGTCTATGATCCCAAAAACGCCGATTACCTGAAGAGCGTCCATCGACAGCTGACGACGATGACCCCGTCTTTCCAAGTCCTACAAGGATTGGGGGTTCCCCTGCACGCTGGGGCGGTGAAGTTCTGGAAGGAGAAGGGGGAGAAAATCCCCGCCGAGCTAATCCCACCCGAGATGTAAGGAAGCAATAAAGGATGCAATAGTGGATCAGATCAGGGCACCGTCCATCCACGGGATTGTGGACGGTGCCCGCGCTTTTGTCGCGGCAGAAAACGGGAAATACCCTTTTTGGGGGAAGGAATTTGTACCATGAAGGAGAGTGTGAAGGAGCACTTAGCTGAGGAAACCGGAAGCAGGATGCGGGAATTGAAGGGCATACCGGCCTGGATTACCGGTATTCTCGCTGCGGTATTCTCCTTCTTCTATGTTTACACCAGCGGTTTTGGTTTGATATCCACGGAGGTCCACCGTGGGGCGTACCTCTTTTTTACCATGCTCCTCTGCTTCATGCTCTATCCCGTGCGAAAAGGGAGGGTTGGGAATACGGTTCCGTTACTCGACTGGGTCCTGTGTGTACTCGTCGTAGTTGCCATAGGCTACTGGGTGATCGAGTTTCCCTCTTATTCCCTGCGAGCCAGAAACCCCACGCAGATGGATATTATTATGGGGGCCATCATCACGGTTCTCTCCCTTGAGGTGGCGCGGCGTACGATTAATGTAATATTGCCGTTGCTGGCATTAGCATTCTTGGCATACGCGTATTTTGGTCCCTATGTACCAGGGATATTGGGACATCCCGGGTTTTCGTTTCGGAATATCGTAGAGAGTATTGCCTGCGATGTTAGTGGGATATATGGGATCGTAGCAAATACCTATGCTACCTTCGTATTTCCCTTTATCGTTTTTGCCTCGTTCCTTCAGGCGGCTGGTGCAGGGAGTGCAATAGAGAGGCTGGCGCTTGCAGTGGCCGGCGGCACCCGGGGGGGACCGGCAAAGGTGGCCGTCGTTTCCAGCGGGATTATCGGGTCGGTTACCGGTTCGTCGGCCGCCAATGCCGTGGCTACGGGGTCTTATACCATTCCCTTGATGATAAGGGTGGGGTATAAACCGCATGTTGCGGCGGGCGTTGAAGCAGCGGCGTCAAGTGGTGGACAGATGTTACCACCGATCATGGGGGCGGGAGCATTCCTGCTCGCCACGTTTACGGATACGGCCTATGTGGATATCATCAAGATAGCTGCCATTCCGGCAATCCTCTACTTCTTAGGGGTAGGGATGATGGTGCACTTCATAGCCGGCAGGGAAGGGTTGAAGGGGTTGCCCAAGGAAAAAATCCCGAAATTGAAGGCGGCGATCATTGAGAAAGGCTACCTTTTGCTTCCAATCGTTATTATCGTGGGTCTTCTCGTTGCTCATTACTCCCCGCAGAGAGCCGCCTTTGCGGCTATCATCAGCATACTCCTGTTGAGTTACGTTAAGAAAGAGACCCGTATGACGCCGCGGAAAATAGTTGATGCCCTCATTTTAGCTGCAAGGAATTCATTGATCGTTGGGGCAACAGCTGGTACCGTCGGAATTATCGTCGGCATTACGCTTATGGCAGGTGTGGGGATTAAATTTTCCGCCCTCATTCTGAACCTGGCGGGAGGGATGCTTCCCCTTACCATTCTTCTCACCGCGGTAGCTGCATATATCCTCGGTATGGGTTTGACGGTCACCGCTTCATATGTCGTCGTCTCGGTGCTGGCTGCCCCAGCCCTCGTACAGTTGGGAGTACCCCTGGTTGCGGCGCACCTGGTTTGTTTTTGGTTTGTCGAAACCGGCCAGGTTAGTCCACCGGTAGCATTGGCTGCCTTCGCTGCATCGGGAATAGCCCGATGTGATCCCAACAGGGCAGGGTTTGCCGCGGTGAGATTAGCATCGCCTCTACTGATCACCCCTTTCCTCTTTGTCTATACGCCTCTTTTACTGAATGGTACGTGGCCACAAATCATAGAGACGATAGCGAGTTGTACCCTTGGATTTATCGCCTATGCAGGGATGATGCAGGGCTACTGGTCGAGGAGAGCGGACGTCTTGGAGAGAGTACTCTTGGGATTTGGTGCCCTGTGCCTATTTATTCCCAATATCTATTCGGACATCCTCGGACTCGCAGTCTTAGCTGGCGTAACGCTCGTGAATCGAAGGAAGCCGGAAGAGGCGTTGTAAGGAGGGTTGTTTCCTGCTGGATCCTTGGCCGGGTTGTCGGGCCACTTCCTTTAAGGGTTATTAATCGAGGGGCTTCAAGCCGAGTTCCTTCAGTTTTTCCGGCTTTGGATGGCCCGTCTCGCGATCCCAACCGCGGACCTCGTAGTACTCATCGAGCATGGGCTCCAGGTTTACCACTGCCCCTTCACTCGGTCCGTCCGGGATTGGCTCGTTGAGCACCCTCCAGGGAAGGGTATCATCGGGTGGGGTCAATCCCTCCCGGAGATTGAAGAGCCTCTCGAGATTTACCTTCCTCTCCCCGATCTTCATCAACTCCTCCTTGTCCCAATCCCTGCCCGTAACCGCATTCAGTATTCCTACCACATTGGAGGGACGGCCCAACTTCCCCCGTGAAACGGTCTTGCACATCTCCAGGGAATCCGTGACGGAGCGGATATTTTCGGAGTAAGCAACGCCTTTCCCTTTGCCCTCCACGGTGAAGCGATCCCCAACGGTTTCGGGAATTCCCGCCTCTCTGATTACGTCATCCGGGACCTCTCCGAACTCCCAATTGGAGTAAGCCCGCATGTGATCGGCACCCCGGGACGCCACTGCATATCCTAAGGCCCATCCCTGGTAGGCCCGAGGGTCCACCGTGGAGATCTCCAGGCCCTTCACGTGAAGGGCAAACCGCTCGCTATCGTGGCCGAAATACTCGGCGGCCGTCTTGCACCCCTGCCCGAGGATCTTGCCGATTCCCTGATTGTGGGCTATCATGTCGATCAACTGTAGAAGGATATCCCCGTTCCCCCAGGTCAGTTCGATGCCCCCCGTTTCCTTCGTCGTAATGATCCCCTTCTGAAAACATTCCATGGCAAAGGCGATGGTCACCCCCACCGAGATCTCATCCAAACTATACTTGTCGCACAGGGTATGGGCTACCAAGAGTACCTCTGGATCTGGATTGGCGATCTTGGTACCGAAACACTGAACCGTTGAATTCTCGATAGCCTCCGTCCAGGCACCCTTGAATCTCCCTTCCTTCACGAGGTACTTCTGCCAGCAGGGGAGCGGACAATTACCACAGGCACTTCTGCGGATGTTATAGCGATTCAGAAAGACATCGCCCTCGATCTTCTCGAATTGATCGAATATCCCGCTCTGGCCATTGTATGCCGTCACACCTCCTACCTTCGCGTAGAGGGTGGTGCCGCTGGGGGAGCCTTTATCTCGGTATCGCCAGTAGTGCTTCTCCGACATGAGCATTTCAATAAGCCCCTGGGCCTCTCTGAGGAGCCCGTCAGGATCTGCTATCTTGACCCCCATGCGACCCCTTACCGCAACGGCCTTCAAGTTCTTGCTCCCCATGACCGCCCCGCTGCCTCCCCTTCCCGCCGCATGGACCTTCTCTCCGATCACACAGGCAAGGGGAACCCTATTCTCTCCGGCCTGGCCGATCCCTGCCACCCTCAGGTTAGGATCGTTATGCTTGGCCTGGAGCAGTGCCTCGGTCTCCCAGGTATCCTTTCCCCACAATTCCTCCCCAGGAAGGATGCTGATCGTGCCATCCTGGACAAGGAGATAGCATGGTTTTTCTGCCCTACCCGTAATTACGAGCGCATCAAAGCCCGCCCATTTCAACTCTGATCCCCATATTCCACCGCCATTTCCGGAGACAATGAGGCCCGTTGCAGGAGATTTCGCCCCCACATTCCAGCGATTTGAGGATGGAGTCAGAGTTCCGTTCACAGGGCCAATCGCAAAGATGAGCGCATTCTCAGGACCATATGGATCCGCTCCCCGGGGAACATTGTCGTAGAGTAACCGGGTCAAAAACCCAATCCCTCCCAGGTACCCTTTGATCAAATCCTCACTGACCTCCTCGATAGACACCCGGTTATTGCTGAGATCGATAAATCCAATCTTTCCCGCGTAGCCATACATGGATTAACCCTCCTTCGTCTCTATCCCAAACCCTCAAATCAGAGGGGAGGGAAACCAGTCACTCTCGGTCAACATTTCAGTGGACGCGTCCCGTGGTACAAAGGTGAGCGCCTTCTGGTTGCATATGTTCACGCACTTCTCCTCGCCATCGGGGCAATTGCATTCCATGGAGAGGGAGACCATGGGGACGCTCAAGTATGGATGAATGGCAACCTTAATGAATGAGGTCTCCCGGGAACATTCCCCCTCCTGTATCAAGGAACAGGCCATCTCGCAGAGGAGACAACCACTACAGAGCTTGGTGTTGAAAAAAAGGATGTTTGACTTCATGGGCTCTCCTTACTATTTTGGAGCGATCAATATCAATATCTTACAATAGAGTAATAAGGGTACTATGAGAAAAGCCGCGATTAGTCTCGGGACATCAGCTTCTTGCTTGCTCCTCCAGGATCAACTCCGCGACCCATCGCGCTGCCTTTCCCACCACTGTAGGGCACTTATCGTCATGCCCACCCATTCTATCCTTCTCTATTCTATCCTCGGGGTTCCACTTGTCGAATGATCTCCCAAAGAGTTTTGTTTCAATATCATCGCAGATTATGCTGCCATACTCCTCTTCGAATCTCACACGGAGGTTTTTTATCAAAGTACCTAATTTCTGCTCTATTTCCTCCCTACGCCGAGAGCGCAGTTCTACATCGGGATGCTTCATGGTTTGGAGGTCCCGGCCGAATAACAGCCCGAGCGCCATAACACCTCCACTCAATGCTCCACATACCGAGCCGGTTCGACCTATTCCACCTGCAAATCCGGTAGCTGCCTTAAGGACATCATCACCCCCAAGGCCAAATACCTCCTGATTAGCCAATAGCGTACATTGACTACACGCCTTGTATTCTTGCGAATATTTGAAAGCCCTCTTTTCAATCTCCTCCAGTAGTTCCTTGTCCGACATCTTCCTCCTCCCTTTGTGACTTTTGTTCCAGTGCTATTACACCTCTTCGCAACATATGTGAAAGAATGGAGGTTTCAACACGTCACTTCTTTTCTTTCTCCTCCAGTATCAGCTCCGCAACCCATCGCGCTGCCTTTCCCACGACTGAAGGGCACTTATCGTCATGCCCACCCATTCTATCCTTCTCTATTCTATCCTCTGGATTCCACTTGTCGAATGATCTCCCAAAGAGTTTTGTTTCAATATCATCGCAGATTATGCTACCATATTCTTCTTCGAATTTTGTACGGAGCTTCTTTGTGAGAGTACCCAATTCTGACTCGATTTCCTTCAAGCGCTGAGAGCGCAGTTCCGCATCAGGGTGCTTCATGGTCTCGCGGTCTCGGCCGTATAACAGCCCCAGCGCCATAACACCCCCAATCAGGGACCCACAGACCGAGCCGGTTCGACCTATTCCACCTGCAAAACCGGTAGCTGCCTTAAGGGCATCATCACCGGCAAGATCGAATACCTCTTGAATAGCCAAGAGTACGCATTGGCTGCAATCCCGGTACTCCTGCTCATATTCATAAGCCCTCTTTTCAACGTCCTGTAACAGTTCCTTCTCCGACATCTTCTCGCCCCCTTCGTAATTTCCACTCTTTTTAGATTTTTTTTCTATTTCTCCGACACCTCTTGGGGGACTTCACAGGTTTTGAGTATCAATACAGTAAGGGCCCTGGATTCAGGTTTCTCTAGAATCTATTCTTATGGAGCCAGCTAAATTCAGGCCGCCTTGGAGCGGATGGATTCTTATCCCTGGGAAAGCCCTCCTCTCCGGGTACCCCAAACTTCATGAGCGCGGTTAGCTCATAGCCCTCAGGAATCCCGAGAATTTTTTCTACTTCTTCTTTGTATTCATCCCGGTAACTGACAATTACACTTCCGAGCCCGTCGGCCGCCGCCGTTAAGGACATGTTTTCCATACAAAGCCATACGCCCGGTGCCTGCTCCGTTCGGTTACAGACTGCGACAATACTGGTATTCTGGAAAGATTTTTTCTGATGGAGAGCCTTTTGTTCAATCTCGTCTGGTCCTTCTCCCTCCCGAGGGGGAATCCGTCGGTTTTGCTGGTATTTGAGCTCTGCAAGTTGATCGATTATCTTTTGATCATCAACAATAATGAACTCCCAGGGCTGGCGATTTGCGGCCGATGGCGCCTTGGTGCCTGCCAAAATGATTTTCCGCAATTGGTCTTCCGAAACGCCCTCTTTAAAGATGCGAATGGATCGTCTCTTCTCGATGGCTTCGTAAACGTCCATTGCTCTCCTCCTTCATTAAAGGTCGTCTGTACGTCCAATGCTTCCCAAAAACGCTCGTAACTTAAATCACATCCACTAAATCGGTGTCAAGTACTTTCTTTGGGATCGGGAGTCCTGACACCCTCACATTTGATGATTTCGTAAAAAGTCGGAATCAGACGGCAAAGAAAAAAGATTCAGATGCAAGGCG
>CBDUXJ010000100.1:0-7975 GCA_965371165.1 uncultured Syntrophobacterales bacterium
TCTATATCCCATATCTATTGATACGGCTGCCTTCAATTTAACAGGGCAGGGGATGAAGCGCAACGCAGCCCTTCGGCTTTGCTCAGGGCCATGAGCCTGTCGAATGGCAGATGGACTTTTTACGAAGCCGTCAATATAGAGTTCACATAAACGATTACCTTGGGGAGAGATGGCCGAGTTGGCTGAAGGCGCTCGCCTGCTAAGCGAGTAAAGGACGAAAGTTCTTTCGAGGGTTCGAATCCCTCTCTCTCCGCCATAAATCCTTAAATTTCAATAATTCAGCCTAGGCCGATCCTAGGCTTTTTTCTTTCTAAAAAGGATTAACTATACGGCCGTTATCGCCTGAGGGCAGTCGCTTGACAGACGAGTGATTCGAGGTCGGCGGAGGAGATTTTGGTATTGTGAGAATGGTAAAGGGGCAAAACAGGCCTTCTATTTGCGTTTAGAACACGACTTTTCCTTTTGAACCCATCTCTTTCTTATTATGGGCGAACTGGAGATCGGGTCTTATAGAGCGATTTAGAAGGCATAAAGTATTTTTTGTATTTTTTTCTTGACAATAAACCCAATATATAGTAATATTTGTGGTAATTTATACAATATATAGGGAAAAGAAGAAATCCTGATCGTTTGGGGCGACCAGGATTCGGTAGAAATGTACCTGGGAAATCGGGGACAGACTACTATGAAGGAAAAAGAGCTAACTATAAGAAGCTATAGTGAATTGCTTGAGAAAAAAAGAGATCACAATAAACCATATTCGCTAAAGTCAGTTCACAAAAACGTAAATTTCGCGAGTAGAAAATTTAGCAAGATTTGGTCAAATTGGTGGGAAGGTGAAACTCCCCCAAATATAGAAGTTGATTTAGTACTGATTTTTGAAGACATAAAAAGGGCGCATGATGAGGCTTTAATAGTTGGTGTAGAAGCTGAGTATATAAAAACTCTTAAGAAAGATTTTTTTGAAGGAATAGATCAAATTGTTGCTTTTAGCCTTTTGGGATTTGACGGGTTATGTTTTTGGCATTTCTTTTCAGAGGAAATTCCAGATGAAGGGATAGAGTCATATGTTAATGCAGTCAAAGAAATATTTGGTGGTTTTGATCTGCCAATTTTCTATCTTGCCACCAAGATTAAACCTGAAAACAAATTTGAATGTTTTGCTCCTATGAGACTGCAAGGAAGCCAGGAAATTGACTATCTGATAGAGTGGTTAAGAAATTATTGCGATGAACATCGAAATCCAATCCTGAAATCTAATATTGTGAAAAACAGAAGAAAAACGCTTAAGACCTTGTTCAGGTTACCGGTTTGAAGTGAATCATAGTATGATTGGCCACAATATTTGTGTTACCCCCCTCCCTCGCTACGTACGAAATCAAAAGAATAGACTCGGATTACTTCACGGAAGAATAAAAAAGTGGAACCCAACCACCACATTGAGCCAAGGCAGAGAAAACACTCTTCAATTTTCCGATCGGTTCTTCCTTATGACATTACTGCATTACCCAATCCTCCGGTGATCCTTGTCCTATGCCCCTAATAATCCAAGAAGGACTCCCTCGAATGCGGTCTTGACGGGAGGATTTGAAAAGGCTATAAAGATTACCGGAGCCTTGCGCGCCCATAGCTCAGCTGGATAGAGCAACGGACTACGAATCCGTAGGTCAGAGGTTCGAATCCTCTTGGGCGCGCCTATGATTTCAAGTAGTTAGTTAGGTTGATTCATCTGACTGCTTTTTTTGTTTTTAAGGCAAATACCTATTTTGCCTCCCTCGGGTTTGAAAAATACCTTCACTGCCTTTTCGGCTCCATCCTTTGCCTCTTTCCCTGTCCAAGACAAAAGATCCACTGAAATATCTTAGGCTGTGGCGAATCCAGGTTGGCACAAAAGGGATCGAAGGATAAAAAGGGGTTGGCGGGATGATCACAGGCGAGTTTCGACGATTCGTTGCAATGGAGGAAGGCTATGCTTGGTGTTTTACCGATAGTGGATCGTGATAAAACCCCAAAACATACCATCTTTTTAGCTATCGATGGAGGGAGATATGACTATTTGGAGAGAGTATCCACTCCCAATATCGATTCCCTCATTCACAATGGGGTAAGTTATCGAAATGCCGTGGCCGGAACGTGCGTTGCCGGCACAAATCCCGGTCTTGCAACGCTCTCCACAGGCTTACCGGTTAAAGATCATGGGATATGTTCCAGCTATGAATGGTATGACAAAAAAACCGGGGACCTCATCTATTTCTACGATACTGAGAAGGATATCTTACATATGGATGCTCCCACTCTCGGTGACTTTTTGAAGGGGAGAAATCCGAGGGCAAAAGTTGGTGCCATCTCAACGAAAGATCGACACGCCCTTTTGCTGGCCGGCAAACAAGCCGATATCATCGCCTATTCATATCGTGAGTCCGTATTCAAAAGGGATGTTATGGGTGCTTACACCGGCGCAGGCGTCAGTGCCGACCACTATTCATGGCAGGAGAGGGTGCATCATTCCCTTCCACCGTATCTCAGGGATAGCAAACAGATCCGAAGTATTGATTGGGAGCGGAAAACCTTTAGACATGTTGCTGTGGATGTGGCGGATACATCGTTAATCGATGAATTCATCATGGATAGTGCCTTGAAAATATTGGAAAATGAGAGCCCCGATCTCTTCTTTATCGGTTTGGTCTCGACGAATATAACAGCGCATATATATGGAATTCATTCAGCTGAACTTGAGGACTCTGTTAAGGTTATCGATACCCAGATCGGGAGGTTGGTTGAAAAACTGAAGGAGATGGGGTGGTTTGAGGATACATTAATGATAATCGCTTCTGACCATGGTATGACCGAGAGGCCCATCGGAGTGGATGTTATAACTTCCTTAAGGGAGGCGAGACATAACGATATTGTTGGAAATGTGTTATATCTTTCGTCAGGCGGAACGGGTGGTTTTTACCTGGATGACATCAGTTCATCGATGGTAGAAAAGACAACAGGTGTCCTCAAAGAGATAGATCATGTCAAGGAGGCCTGGTATAGGGATGATCCTCGGGCACCATGGTATGTGCGCAGGTTTGCCCATGAAAGGGCACCCGATATCGTGATCATTCCAGATTTCAATGCCGTTATACTAGATGAGGGAAAGGAAGTCCCAACCTTCCCGGTTTATCATGGTCCCCCGCATCCTCCTGATCTGAGTATATGGATAATTTTTTCAGGGGAAGGCGTCAAGAAAGTGGGGAAGGTTGGAGAAATGTTGGATTATTCGTCAAAGGAAACAATTTCGGACAGAGAAATAGAGACATTGCCGGAGCAGGCGGATGTAGTTCCAACGATAAGGGCTATTTGGGGGATCGACGAATGAGTACGCGGGGTGATTATAGAGGATTTGATATTGGGTACATCTATTGAACGGTTGTCATGATCCCTGTGGAATATATGGGGTTAGCGGATAGTGACTTTTGGGCTAACTTGTCCTTGAATCTTTCAGGCCCTATGCTATAATCGCATTGGAGGGCGATAAGGAGAGGAAAGAATCCTTCAGCCATTCCGATCTTTCGCATCGACTACAGGGCTTTATTATAGCGGGCTCTACCCGTAGAAGGCTACAGTCATGGTAAGGCCTGAATTGCAATCGATAGAAAAAATCGTTGAACACGTACTCATCGATGAAAAATGTATGGAAATTGCCTTAGAAGAGGCAAGTACTGGAGCATTGGAAGGTGAAGTTCCCATTGGCGCAGTCCTGACAAAAGGGGGGGATATCATCGCGAGGGATCATAACCGCTGTATCCAACTCAATGATCCCACCGCCCATGCGGAAATCCTGGTTATTCGAAGAGGAGCTCAGGTGTTAGGGAATTATCGGCTTCCCGAAACCACCCTTTATGTAACCGTTGAACCCTGTCCAATGTGTGTGGGTGCGATTACCCAGGGGAGGGTTGGGAGACTAGTCTATGGTGCTCCCGAGGATAAGACGGGGGCTGTGAGCTCAAAATTTTGCCTCTTGAATGACCCCCATTTAAATCACCGGGTAGAAGTAACGAGAGGGGTTCTGGAGCAGAAGTGTTCGGAGATACTACAGAATTTTTTCAGAGGGAGGCGTTGATAGGGGCCGGGAGGGAGTTTGGAGAGGTACCGAAGTGGTCATAACGGGGCCGGCTCGAAATCGGCTGTCCTGGGAAACCGGGACCGTGGGTTCGAATCCCACCCTCTCCGCCATTATTTTACCTTGGGGGTAAGGAGGGAGACGCCACATAAGCGGAGCTGCGTGGGAGATATTGGGCTTATATCCGCACTCTATTGCCCGAATTCGGGGAGAGATGCCCGAGTTGGCTTAAGGGGCACGACTGGAAATCGTGTGTACGCCCAAAAGGTGTACCGAGGGTTCGAATCCCTCTCTCTCCGCCATAATCCTTGCTTTGAGCAAGGAGAGCTGTAGAAAGAATTGGATGTCTCAATGAGTTGATAGCCGGGTCCTGCGCAATAAAGGGTTACAAACCCCGTCAGGTCCGGGAGGAAGCAGCGGTAGTAATCATTTTGTGTGCCGCAGGGATGCCTGGCTATCAACTTCTTGTCAACCGAAAATAAAGAGATCCCTGAGAAACTGGAAAAAGGAGCTCTGAGTGCGAATCGAGATTTTTTTGCTTAACCATTCTTAGTGAAGCGTAACGGCGGCAAATACAATGTTTGAGCCCGCAGGGCGAGTTTTTGGATTTGCAGTGAAGCGAACTTTAGAATGGTTGAAAAAATATTTTGAGCAGCGAAGAACTCCTTTTTCAGAAATCTCATAAGTTCCTGAAGAATGCCGGAAAGGTGAATACCCGCGGCAAAGGTCGAGGATACGCTGATGTCCTATCTGGTTTTGGCTCGAAAGTGGAGACCTCAAAATTTTGAGGAGGTGATTGGACAGCATCACATTACGAAGACGCTCCAGAATGCCATCGTTAACGATCGAGTTGCCCATGCCTTCTTGTTCGCCGGAGCGAGAGGGGTGGGTAAGACCTCAATGGCTCGCATTCTCGCCAAGGCCCTCGACTGTCAAGAAGGGACCAAGCCCGTTCCCTGTAATCGGTGTGAAAACTGCAGGGAGATATCATCGGGGAATTCAATGGATGTACTCGAGATCGACGGAGCTTCCAACAGGGGGATCAATGAAATCAGGGAACTCCGGGAAAACGTGAAGTATGCTCCAGCTAAGAGCGCGTTTAAGATCTTCATCATCGATGAAGTCCATATGTTGACCCCCGAGGCATTTAATGCCCTCCTCAAGACCCTGGAGGAACCCCCGCCCCGCGTCATTTTCATCCTCGCCACCACGGAACCCCATAAAATTCCGCTGACTATCCTCTCCCGTTGTCAAAGGTTCGACTTCAAGAGGATCCCCCAAAAACAAATTTTTCAACGGTTGAAGGAGATAGTCTCTCATGAAGGGGTGGAGGGCAGCGATGAGGGACTCCAGCTCATGGCAAGGGAGGCCAAGGGGAGCTTGAGGGATGCCCAAAGCCTTTTGGATCAGACCATCTCATTCGCAGGAAAGAAGATAAAAGATGAGGATGTGAAGGAGGTCTTGGGCGTTTTAGACAGCGCCATATTGTTCGAAATCTCCGCTGCAATTGCCAGAGAGGATATCAGAAAATGTCTCGATATCGTCGATAACATCTATACCTTTGGCTACGACATTCGCCGGTTTTGCCGAGAGCTTCTGGAACATCTCAGAAACCTCATGGTGGTCAAAATCGGCGGTGACCCAAAGCAGCTGACGGACTTGCAAGGGAAGGAGATTGAGGATTTGGTGGCCCAGTCGGAGGAGTTCTCCCTCGAACAAATCCATCGATTGTTCACTATCCTCCTCAAATCGGAACAGGAGATCTCCCGGTCGCCCTTTCCGAAGGTGATCATGGAGTTAGCCCTTGTCAAAATGGCCACCCTCCGGCCATTGGTCCCATTGGATGAAATGATGGACAGGCTCAATAAGTTGGAGTCGAGCCTGAGGGGTTACGCGTCTGATATGACAACTGGCGAAATGGGGGAGGAGGAGGGCCCGGGTTCCCAAGCCGGCGTTTCTCCCATCTCAGTGGCAAAGGGGGAGGAGATCCACCTTGACTCCGCCAAGCAAATGGGAAGGGAAGATCCCCAGAAGGCCGATTTGGAGGAAAACTGGGCCAAGTTGATCGATTATATTAAGGCACAAAACCCCATCTTAGGGTCACTCCTCAGGTATGGGCGGCTTCTTCGTTTGGACGATGAGAAGATCGAAATCGGATTCGAGAAAGACTCTTTCTACCTGGAGAAGATGTCGGAGGAGGGAAATAGAAAACAGTGTGAGGAGGTTTGTCGCAATTTCCTTAAGAAGGAGCTGAGGTTAGTCCTTAGCGATTTTGCGGGTGAGCGAAGTGACACCGCTGCTGAAAAGGGAAAAATTGAGGAGCCGACCGATAGGGAGAGACACCTCAAAAAAGAGGCTATGGAGAACCCTGTCATTCGGGAGGCGGTTAAGATCTTTGACGGAACCATTGAGAAAATCAAGACGGGGGTAGGGTTTAAGTCCTAATCCCCCGATAAGAATGGAGGGGAAGTTTATGACAAAAGGCCTTGGAGGAATGCTAAAACAGGCACAGAGGATTCAGGCCGAATTGGCGAAAATCCAAGAGGAAATGGCGCAGAAAACGATCGAGGCCTCTTCCGGCGGAGGGATGGTGAGTGTGGTGGTGAACGGAAAACAGGAGGTGATCTCTATGAAGATCGAACGGGAGGTGGTCAATCCCGAAGATATCGACATGCTTCAGGATTTAGTCCTGGCAGCCGTAAATGAGGGAATCAGAAAATCTCAGGAGATGGTCACCGAGGAAATGAAAAGGCTGACGGGGGGCCTGAGTATTCCCGGGTTATTCTGAGGTGGTATCACAAGAACAGATGGAGGATGGGAAGAGATGCCGATTCACGCCGAACCCATTGAGCGATTGATCAACGAACTGACCAAACTTCCGGGAATTGGGCGAAAAACCGCAGCTCGGTTGGCTTTTCACATCCTTCGTATCCCCAAGAAGGAGGCCCAGGAACTGGCTCGGGGGATAATCGACGTGAAGGAGAAGATTCAACTGTGCTCGGTGTGCTTTGACTTGACGGACAGAGACCCATGCCGGATCTGTAGTGATTCCAGGAGAAACGAGGAGATCATCTGCGTGGTTGAGGAGCCCAACGATCTGATGGCCATCGAAGGTGCGGGGGATTTTAGTGGCGAATACCACGTTCTTCATGGCACCCTATCGCCCTTGGAAGGAATCGGTCCAGAGGATATCAAGGTCAAAGAACTCTTGCAGAGGCTGGAGGCCGGCAAGGTGAAAGAGGTAATCATGGCCACCAATCCTAATGTGGAGGGAGTGGCAACGGCCCTGTACTTGACGGAATTGATCAAGCCCTTTGGGGTAAAGGTTACCCGCATCGCTTATGGTATCCCCATGGGGGGGGATATCGAATATACGGACGGAGAAACCCTGGCCAAGGCCTTGGAGGGACGGAGGGAGATTTGAGAATCCAGGAGGGGTTTTGGTATAATTTTAAGGTAAAGGGTGATAAAATTGGACTTTTTTTTAAAAAAATTTTATATTAGTTTGTTCTTTTTTTAACAAACAAGGGGGAAAGATGATCGAGATCAGGTTTCATGGTCGTGGAGGGCAGGGGGCGGTTACCTCGGCGGAGCTTCTCGCCCATGCAGCCATCAATGAAGGTCGATATGCTCAGGCATTTCCGAGTTTTGGGCCTGAAAGGAGAGGGGCTCCCGTTGTGGCCTATTGCCGAATTTCGGACGACCCCATCCGAACTAGGGCCAGCATATATGAGCCGGACCTCGTGGTAGTTTTGGATTACTCAATTTTACGGATCGTGGATGTTACCGCTGGCCTTAAGCATCCCCATGGGATACTGGTTACCGATTCCAAGTTTCCGGGGGAGAAGGTGAGGGAGGATTTCGACA
>CBDUXJ010000101.1:0-7937 GCA_965371165.1 uncultured Syntrophobacterales bacterium
AGATGGACTTTTTACGAAGCCGTCAGGCAAGGAGTCACAGAATTGATGATGAGGAGGGGAGCATTTCTTTCAATTCGGATTTATCAATATATAATATCACCGCATTTAGGGCCGACCTGTCGTTTTATCCCAAGTTGTTCTCAATATGCCATTGATGCCATTGAGGAATGTGGACTTTTAAGGGGAGTTTGGCTTGGGTTGCTGAGAATTCTAAGGTGCCATCCATTTCATCCTGGTGGTTATGATCCAGTCCGGGGACGTGGGGAATAAACCCAAAGGGATCATTCAGTATGGAAAAAAGGGCGATTGTAGCCATAGTCTTATCAATGCTCATTCTCATCTTTTATCAAAGATGGTTTCTTAGGGAGCAGCCGAAGAAGCGAGAGGAGCCGAAGGAGATAGAGAGAATTGGACCCATAGCACCCCGTTCAGAAAGGACCGAGAGGGGGGGCGAAGGACAATTACACCCGGGGCCGGCAGAGAGAGGAGAAGGATTTGTATCGAAGAGACCTGGAGAAGAGGACAGGAAAAGGCTCAGGGATGTGGCCGTTGAAACGAGGCTATATTCAGCTACCTTCTCCAGTTATGGTGGAAGGTTGAGGAGTTGGAGGTTAAATCACTATATGAATGTCGTTGAACACGGGTGGTTCGTCCGTTGGTTTCAGGAGACAGAAAGAAAGGTAAAGGGATTCTTTGGATTTGCTGCGAAACGGCCTCCCGAGGGTAAGCCCGAACCGGTTGAGTTGGTGACAACAGAGGCGTTGACAAGCCTTCCCTTGGCAATCGAAGTCGAGGATGAGAGGGGGAATGTCATCCTCGGCCCTATGGATGTTGATAGTGATTCGATCCTTTTGGGAGGCAATGTGAGGGAGGGGACCCTTTTATTCAGGGGAAGCTCTGCCGGAGGCCTTGAAGTATCCAAGAGATACCGGTTCTTCGATGATGAGTATCGCTTTGACATGGAGGTTCGAATCAAAAACCGACGGACAGAGCCCAGGGAAGTGAAGGTAGCACTGATATGGTTTGAGATGATGATGAAGTCCCGGTCTCGGGCTTTTGCTGGTCCGGTGGCGATGGTGGATGGGGGGGTGAAGGAAATAAAGGCAAAGAAATTCAAAGAACCGGATGAACCGTTGTTGCTATCGGGTGACATTCAATGGTTTGGGAGTTCAATGGGTGAAAAGAACGTTCAAGACCCGAAAATGAGAAAACCATTTTTCCTCTCTCTCATCGTGCCCAAGGGGGACGAGGGGATAAACCTGAAAATAGGGATGATGAAAGGTAAAAAGGTAATGTATAGCCGTGGCGTATATCCTGCACGCATTATTCCCGGGGGGGGAGAGGCAGTATATTCCTACGAGGTTTATCTGGGCCCAAAGGTTGTCGCCCTTCTCAAGGAATTGAGCGTTGGGGCGGAGAAGGTTGTCCGTTATGGATGGTTTACGCCCATCGCCAAGATATTAATTTTCTTTGTGAATCTTAGCCATAAGGTTACGAAGAACTACGGATTTGATATTATCATTATCTCCATTCTATTGAAGGTCTTATTTTGGCCCTTGACGAAAAAGAGCTATGTATCGATGAAGGAGATGCAGAAGGTACAGCCAGAAATGGCGATGCTGCGGGAAAAGTACAAGGATGATAAAGCCCGCCTCAATAGGGAGATGATGGACCTCTATAAAAGGAGGAAGGTCAACCCATTGGGCGGATGTCTTCCAATGGTGGTCCAGATACCGATTTTCTTCGCTCTCTATTGGGCTCTCATGGGTTCCATTGAATTGAGACACGCCCCTTTTGTCCTTTGGATTAATGATTTATCATACCGGGATCCCATTTACGTTTCACCCATTTTAATGGGGGCATCAATGTTGTGGCAGCAGAAGATGACCCCGACGATGGGAGATCCGAGACAGGCGAAAATGATGATGTTCATGCCCATCATCTTTACATTTCTCTTTTTAAGTTTCCCCTCAGGGTTGGTTCTTTATTGGCTGGTTACCAATATCTTAACGATAAGTCAACAGTATCTCATCAACAAGGTGCGGAAATAAGAGAGCAACGAAAATGGAAGGGAAAGATAAAGATTTGGAAAAGGACGAAGAAAGCAAGAGAGACGAATTTCATAGAGATGGGGAAAGCGAGGAACCTTCAAATGGTTCTCAAATGCCCTTTCGTTTTGAAGAAGAAGGATATTGGGAGGAAGCTATCCCCGAGCAGGAGGAGGACAAAATAGAGGAGAGGGTGACCTGGCTGAGAACGACCCTTTCCGAGATTATAGAATTGATGGGGATCAAAGCTCATGTAGAGGCACAAAAAAGGGAGGGGAAGGTTTTTCTCGAAATCAAAGGCGACGGAAGCGGTCTCATCATAGGGAAGCATGGCCAGACCCTTGATGCCCTGCAATATATCATCAATAAAATTGCCGCAAATAGGTACAAGGAGTTGAAGGAGAGGGCTATTTTGGATACGGAGAATTACCGGGGCAGAAGGGTTGAGGCCCTTAAGAGCATGACGCTTCGCATGAGGGAAAAGGTCAAAAGATTGAAGAAGGCCGTAACCATTGGTCCCCTGAATCCCCAGGATCGAAGGATTATCCATATCACGTTGAGCGGAGATGAAGATGTTCGAACGGAAAGCGAAGGGGAGGGGTTTTACAAGAAACTCGTAATTGCCCCCAAATCAAGGGGAGACAGGGGCTAGAAGAATTCTCCAGATTGTTCCTATCACACACAATGCTCCTTAATGGCGAAAGGGATACCATTGCGGCTATTGGAACACCACACGGGGAATCCGGAATAGGTATCGTACGAGTCAGTGGCCCCTTGGCGGAGAAGGTGGCCACGAGATTATTTCGCCCCAAAAAGAGAACAGCTCGCCTAAAATCCCACCAGCTCTATTACGGAGAGATCATCGAACCGGAGAATGGAAAACTCTTGGATGAGGTGCTCCTTACCCTGATGAGAAGGCCGAAGACCTATACGAGGGAAGATGTCTTAGAGATTAACTGCCACGGTGGATATTTGGTGTTGAGGAGGGTTTTGGAGGTCGTCCTGGGACAAGGGGTCCGGGTAGCCCAGCCTGGGGAGTTTACCAAGCGGGCTTTTTTAAATGGAAGAATCGATCTCTCGCAAGCCGAGGCCGTGATCGATGTGATAAGGGCAAAGACGGCAAAAAGCCTTAGGATGGCCAATCAACAGCTGAGGGGAAATCTTTCTCATGAGATTGAGGGATTGAGGGCGAGGGTGGTCAGAAGTTTGGCCCTCGTTGAGGCTTCAATCGATTTTCCGGATGAAGAGATCGAGGTAAATGAGGATGCGGTGGGGGTGAATCTGGAGGAGAGCCAGAGGACAGTGAAGGGACTAATCGAGTCCTATGAGGAGGGAAGAATCTATCGGGATGGTGTTTCTGTAAGCATCGTGGGAAAGACCAATGTGGGGAAATCCAGCCTCTTGAACGTCCTTCTTAAAGAGGACAGGGCTATTGTTACCCCCATACCGGGAACTACGCGAGATGTAATTGAGGAAGTCATAAATATTCATGAGATTCCCATTCGGCTGGTGGATACGGCTGGAATGAGACGGGTATCCGACCCTATTGAAAGGGAGGGTGTGAGATTGACCAAGGGAAAGGTGGCCGAAGCGGATATGGTGATATTGGTGGTTGATGGTAGCAGAGGATTAGATACGAACGATTGGGAGATCATCGATGAAGTTAGGGGGAAGAAGAAGGTTGTCGCCGTAAACAAGAGGGATCTCCCCATCAAGATTTCCATGGAGCAGATCCACAGGGCCCTTCCGAATACAAGAGCAGTGGAAATCTCTGCCCTCAAAAACCGGGGAATCGACAAATTAAAGAAAACTCTTTACTCTACGTTGACAAGGGATGGTATTGGATCTACTATGGGGGAAGTGGTGGTCGTTAATGCCCGACACAAGAAGGCTCTTGAGGGATCACTGGAATGCCTTCGAAGGGCAAAGGAGGGGATAGAAGGAGAGATTCCCTTTGAACTGGTGGCCTTGGAACTAAGATCGTGCCTCGATCATCTGGGCGAGATAGGAGGGGAGACAACGACGGAAGAAGTCTTGAAGTGTATATTCAGTCAGTTTTGTATCGGGAAATGAAATGTTTCACGTGAAACAGAATGGACCGATCCTCCTCATCAACCCCTGGATTTACGATTTTACCGCCTTTGACCTTTGGGCGAAGCCTTTGGGACTTCTCTATATCGCGGCATTGTTGAGGAGTGGGGGGTATGAGATCGAATATATCGACTGTTTGGATATCCACCATTCCACGATGGTTCAGGAAAAAGGTCTTCCCAAACGGAAGCAATACCACCAGGGCCATTTCTTCAAGGAGAATGTCGATAAACCCCCTGCCCTTGCCAATATCCCCAGGAAATATAGCCGGTACGGCATCTCCGAGGAGACATTTAGAGAGCGGTTAGAATCCCTGCACGAGCCCAAGATTGTGTTGGTTACATCCATAATGACTTATTGGTATCCTGGTCCATTCCAAGTGATTCGCCTGGTCAAAGAACGATTCCCAAAGTCCTTTGTAGCAATGGGGGGTATCTACACGACCCTGTGTCCGGATCATGCCCGCAGATACTCAAAGGCGGATTACGTTTTGCCGGGAGAAGGACCTGCAAAGATATTGACCATTGTAGGGGAACTCTTGGGGGTTCCAGCGCACGGGATACCCCGGGGCTCCCATCTAGATGACCTGCCCTATCCAGCCTTCGATCTCTACTCAATTCTCGATTATGGCTGCGTATTAACCTCCCTGGGATGTCCCTACAGATGCGACTATTGTGCAGCATGGAAGATCACCCGCGGGTTCAGTCACCGCGATCCCAAGAGGGTAGTCGATGAAATTGAACTCTGGACGGGCACCTTCGAGGTTCATGATATTGCTTTTTACGATGACGCGTTGTTGGTGGATTCGGAAAAGCATTTCATGCCCATGGCGAAAGAACTTTTGCGAAGGGGCATACGATGCCGCTTCCACACACCCAATGGTATCCATGGCAGGGAGCTGTCCGATGAAATTGCGAACCTGATGTACGAGTTGGGGTTCAAGACCGTTCGCCTTGGTTTGGAGACGAGCGATACGATCAGGCAAAAGCGAATTGGGGATAAGATAACGAACAGGGAAATGGAGAGGGCGATTACGTATCTGAGGGGAGCCGGATTTTCAAGGGAGGATATAGGGGTTTATATCCTCGCAGGCCTCCCGGGGCAAAGGGTATCAGAGGTTGAAGAGAGCATACGATTTGTCCGGGCATGTGGGGCGACTCCGAAATTGACCGAATATTCCCCCATTCCCCAAACCCCGCTATGGGAAGCCGCCTCGAAGGTTTCAGAATTCGATTTGGGGGGGGAACCCCTTTTTCACAATAATTCGATACTCCCCTGTCGTTGGGAAGGGTTTACGTGGGAAGACCTCCAGAGGGTAAAGTTGGGCTTGAGGAATCCCGAAAGGGGATTGGAGCCTCATAACGCCTCTTCCGACAAAATTTCACATCTTCCCTCCATCCAGGGAAAGCCTTGATTAATTGTTTCCCACCTGCCGGCTTAAGGGTTGCGAGGATGAGGAAAGCACTGAGATCCCATTAGCCTATAACCTTTCGCGCCTTTGCCATAAAATGGCCTTTGGAGTTTCCTTATGTCCCTTCGAGTAATCCTCAGGGAAAGGAAGAGCAGAGCCCTCAATCCCGGGAGCTTCGGCTGCCTCAAAGGGGCATATACCATAAACGTCACCCAGGGTTGTAGTCTCTCTTGCACCTATTGCTATGCCCGGGGGTATGCTAACGCCCCGCGAAAGGGAGATGTCCACCTTTTCATCAACCTTCCCAAGTCACTTCGCAAGGAACTGGATAGCAACAGACGTCGGAGGATTCCGGGAATGGTAGTTTTCAACACCGCCACCGACTGCTTCCAACCTCACCCAGACATCCTTGAGGTTACGTACCAAACCATGATCATCCTTTTGGAGAGGGGAATCGGCATCTCCTTTCTCACCAAAGGATTCGTCCCCCAGCGTTTTATCGAGCTCTTCAAGGGATATAGGGAGAATATCCACGCTCAAATCGGATTAGCCTCGCTTTCCGTGGGCTATTGGAGGACCTACGAGCCTGGTGTCGCATCGCCGCGGGAAAAACTGGAAAATATTGAAAGGCTCCTTGCAGCGGGGATAGATACCCAGGTCCGAATTGACCCCATCATTCCCTTTGTCACCGATACCCGAGAGGAGGTTGAAGCCCTGTTTAAAGCCTTGGGTCAAAGGGGAATCCGAAGGGCTTCCCTCAGCTACCTCCACCTGCGTCCGGCCATCCAAAGACAGCTCAGGGCAGAGCTTCCGACCCTTCACCGGAAACTTCTGGAAAGCTGCTTCCAAAATCAAAATTGGGTTGAGGTAGGATTGTCCGCGAAGACGAAGCTCCTCCCAAAGAGGGTGCGGGAAAATGGATATGGAAGGATGAAGACAATCGCCCAAGCACACGGTATCTCGGCAGTTATCTGTAAGTGCAAAAACCCGGATCTAAATGGGGAGATCTGCGTGCCCGCACGGGTACGAAAAGCCACACCGGACCGGGTTCAAGGGGAAAAACAGCTTATCCTCTTCCCCTGCTGATGGTCAATCCAACTCCGGTGACGTCGGCCCTGAAAGCCACGTAAATTCCCGCCAAAATACAGATTCCACCCGCAGCCTTCCATAAGCTAAGCGTCTCGCCCAAAATCCAATAGGCGAGGAGGGTCGAGCCGACGGGTTCTCCTAGGATTAGGACGGCAACGGTAGAAGCTGAAAAGAACTTGAGGGCCCAGTTAAAGGTTGTGTGACCGATCAACTGGGGGATAAGGGCCAACATAAGAAACAAGGCATACGTGCGGTACGGATATCCAAAGAAGGGGACCCCTACGACCAGTCCAATGAGGACAACCGCGATAGAAGCGGTGGTGTAGACGGGGAATATAAAAGAGAAGAGGTCCATCTCCTGTCTAAGCCTACGGCCGGCCATGAGATATCCGGAGGCCATTAGGGCACCGCCCAAGGCCAATAGATCTCCTAGTGCCGAATCGGTGGAGAAGGTGAAGTCGGAGAACCCAATAACCATCCCCCCCGTGATGGCCAAAAGGATGCCCAAAATCATCAATTTGGTCACCTTCTCTTTCAGAATAATATACGACCCCAGTCCAACAAATACGGGGTTGATGTTCACGATAACCACGGAACTGGCCACAGAGGTATATCTTAGTGAGGCGATCCAAAAAGTGAAGTGGAGGGCCAGGAAAAGGCCCGTGAGGAAGAGCAATTTCCATTGGCCTCGGAGGGTTTTCCCATATCTCCTGTGACGGAGGGCAATTGGGGCCAGAATTAAGGAGGCCAATCCAAGTCGGTAGGAAGCGATGACCAGAGGGTGGGCATCACAGAGCTTGATGAAGACAGAGGCAGTGGAAATGGCCACAATGCCGGTCACCATGGCAATGACGACACGCATCGAATTTCCATTCATACCAATTCATCTCCATGCTACTGTCTAAGGAAACGGAGCAAGCACTCGTTTAAGAATCCCGCAAAGGCCAAAGTCGCCGTGCTACCGGCGAGACCGGTGAACGACTACTCAATCCCCAACATTGATGAGAAAATGGAGAAAAAGAGGACGACAAAGACCCTTCTTTTCAAGTGAATACCACCCTTCGCGAGAGTGAATCCTAAGGAACAACTCGATTAATCCTGGAAGAAAGACGGTGTTGAAAAATGGCCTCCTTCCCGATGGGATTCGGGGGAGATCAATCCTCCCATAGGCCACCGTTAAGGTATTATAAACCGATTCTGACATCAAGGAGAAAATGGACCAGGAGCTTTTTCGTGGTATAATACTTGATGATTTCGTAAAAAGTCGGAATCAGACGGCAAAGAAAAAAGATCCAGAT
>CBDUXJ010000102.1:0-7932 GCA_965371165.1 uncultured Syntrophobacterales bacterium
ACCTCACCTCTCCCGTTGAGGTTTTGCCCGGCGACGGCCAGAGGGTAAGCGGTATCCGGTGTGTTAGAAACAGGTTGGGTGAGCCCGACGAATCAGGTCGAAGGCGCCCCATCCCCATTGAAGGATCCGAATTTGAGATCCCCTGTGATGTGGTCATCCCGGCTGTTAGCCAATCCCCTGATATGTCATTTCTCCCCGAGGAGGTCGGCCTGGAGGTGTCCAAGTGGGACAGATTGGTCGTTGACGCCGACACTTTCCAGACCAACATTGTCGGGATCTTCGCGGGTGGTGATTTCGTGACGGGACCCAGGGATGTGATTAGGGTTATAGCAGATGGAAGGAGGGCAGCCGTCTCTATCGATCTCTACCTATCCGAGAAGAAGAAACCACGGAAGAGGGGGGCCTTCTTCACCCCGGTGGGAGATATTTCCCTCGAACGAGACCTGGAGAAGATCCCCAGGCATAGGATGCCCACCCTCCCCCCGGGAAGAAGGGATTCCCTTCACGAAGAGGTCGACCTCGGATTCTCCACGGAGGAGGCCTTTGAAGAGGCCAAACGCTGCTTCCAATGCTACATTTTCACGATCTTCGATCGGAAGAAATGTATCCTCTGCGGGGGATGTGTGGACGTCTGCCCGCGATACTGTTTCAGGATGGTCAAGCTGGATGAGATAGAGGCGGATGTGCATCTTCAAGGGCTGGTGGAACGCCTCTTCGGGGTTCCTCTGGAAAGGATATGGGAGGAGAGGGGGGAGCTGCTTGAACTGGGCACCGCCATGATCAAGGAGGAATCCAGGTGTATCCAGTGCGGTCTTTGCGCCAAGAGGTGTCCCACTGGTGCCATATCCATGGAACTGTTTCATCGAGCGACCACCCTCTACGAAGATTAGGAACTCAGGGGCTTCACCCCAATTGGAATAGTGGAAGAACGAAAAGATGGAATGATGGAATGATGGAATGTTGGAATGATGGATCGAGAGGAAGGAAAGAAAGGAATCGTAGAAATTCCGAGACGTAATTCACAAGACCTTTGAGGGTCCTCCTATTTCCCGGCGAGGAAGAACCCGTGATCGAGGGAGGGAAAATGATCGAGAGGTTAATCCAATCAAGGTTTTTTAAATCGATCTTCAGGAGCGGACTGCCGGATACACCGTTAAAGAAGTCGATGGTGATGTATAACAACTTCTTGCTCCATTTCTTTCCGGTGAAGATCAAAAGGCATGGGATAAAATTCACCTTTACCTACTGCTTGGGGGGCATCTCCCTTCTCCTCTTCCTCATTCTCACCATTACAGGGGTTCTCTTGATGTTCCTTTACGCCCCGACCGTCGAGAGGGCTTACCACGACATGAAATTTCTGTCCACGGACGTTTACAACGGCCAGATTTTGAGGAATCTCCATCGATGGGCGGCCCATGCCATGATCATAACGGTCTTTCTCCATATGGTCCGGGTATTCTACACCCGCTCTTACCGCCCTCCCAGGGAGTTTAACTGGGTGGTTGGGGTCATGCTCTTCGTCTTGACACTGGGTCTGAGTTATACCGGTTACCTCCTCCCGTGGGACCAATTGGCCTACTGGGGGATTACCGTCGGGACAACCATTGCCAGCTACACCCCCCTCATTGGGGATAAAGTTCGCTTCTTTATGCTGGGGGCGGACGAAGTGGGGCAACCCGCCCTGCTCAGGTTCTATGTAATGCATTGTGTAGTCCTGCCCCTTATAGCGGCTGCTTTTATGGCGATCCATTTTTGGAGAATCCGAAAAGACGGGGGAATCTCGGACCCATTATGAATTTGGGGGGTTAACGATGACCGAAGAAACAAGGGAGAAAAATGAGGGGGTCTTTGAAAAGGCCCCTGACAAGACCTATGGATTGATGGAACTGGTTGATGGCACATCGCCTCTGGTGGAGAAGAAGCCCGAAGACCTGGTCGACACCTGGCCCCACTATATCGTTCCCATGACCCTCTGTATTCTCGCCGTCACCTTTGTCTTGTTCATTATTTCCTGGTTTTTCAACGCTCCCTTGGAAGAGATGGCAAATCCCCTGGTAACCCCCAACCCGGGGAAAGCCCCGTGGTACTTTACGGGGATTCAGGAACTCATCCATTACCCATGGGCTCCTCCCGCCGTGATGGGGGTGATCATTCCGGTCATCATCGTCATTTGGCTCTTTCTTATCCCTTATATCGATATTAAGGAGAAGAGAACCGTCCTGGTCATCCTCTTTTTCCTTTTCGTCTTCTGGGCCGTCCTGTTGATCATCATCGGCTCCTTATTCCGGGGTGAGAACTGGGGGTTCGTGGTGCCGTGGGGATAGTGGCCAGGCGGGAATGGTATCTCTGAAGAGATCATAAAATAGTACGAGGGGAAGCATGATTGAGGAAAAAAGAGGGATATCCAGGAGAAAACTTATCGGGTATGGGTGGATCGCCGCCACTGCCGTCATCGTGGGGGAACTGATAGGGGGAACCCTCGCCTATCTCTGGCCCAAGATCAAGGAAAAAGGGGGCGAGAAGATCTTGATTGCCGGAAAAGTCGATGATTTCAAGGTGGGAAAGGTCGTTCTTTTTCGGAAGGAAAAGGTTTTCATCAACAGGATGGATAAGGGGTTCTTGGCGATGTCGGCGATATGCACACATCTTGCCTGTATCGTCCGTTGGAACGATCTCAAGAAGGTGTTTGAATGTCCCTGCCATGGTGCTACGTTCAACGCCGTTGGGGAGGTCTTAGAGGGCCCGCCGCCCAGACCAATGGATATCTACCCAATTGAGATTGTAGAGGATAAGATCGTCGTGGACACGAGAAAGGCCAAAAAACGAGAGAAATTCCTTCGGGACGACCTGGTTTCGGCATAGGGAGAGGAATGATGGAGAGACAGATTACCTGGTGCTTCGTGCTCACTGTGGCCATCGCCGTATTTTTGACCGTTTACTGGATTTTTGAACCCTCTCGGCTCAAGGCCACTGCAGAAAAGCAGCGAATGGAAGCGGTGGAGAGGGGAAGGCCCCTCTATGTTACCCATTGCGCCGATTGTCATGGGAAAAATGGCGAGGGGTTCAAAGGGATTTCGCCCATAAACTCGAAACGATTCCTGGAAGAGGTGGACAATGAGGTCATGTATAAGATGATCGAGAGGGGAATTCCGGGAACCGGGATGGCACCCCTGGGCGACACCGAGGGGGGCCCTCTCAACAAGGAACATGTGGAGAATCTGGTGGCCTTTATCAGGAATTGGGAGAAGACAGCCCCCCTTTTGGAAGAGGTCGCCGGGGAAAAAGCGGAGCCCGAAGAACTAGCCTACGTGGGATCCCAGGACTGCATCGACTGCCACGAAGATATGAATGAGGAGTATATCAGTGTGTGGAGGGATTCCCCGATGACGACCATGGCATATCTCAGGATCAAGGACGATCCCAATAAGGAAGAGTGCTATTCATGCCATACCACCGGCTATAACCCGGAAACAAAGGCCTTTGTTGAGAGGAACGTAGGGTGCGAGGCATGCCATGGGCCCGGGGAAAAATACCAAGCAATGATGATGGGGGCTGAAGCCGAAAAGGGAGGAGAGATCGCCAACGAGAACGCACGGAAATCATGCGGAAAATGCCACAACCCCCACATTCCCACGGAAATCCATGCCGATTTAGCCCGAAAGGGTTCATGAGATGGCCTAACAAATGGATTTTCCTAACTCTTTTTGTCCTTTTATCTTATCGGTCCCCTTATTCTCTGAAGCCGCTGATCTCCAAACTGCATGGATCGAGCGAGTCGTTGACGGCGATCCCCTTCTGCTGACCAATGGGGAAAGGGTTTGTCGGCCTACTTCTGGCACTCGGCATATTCTTCGGATACACCGCCTTTCTCTTCCTACCACTGATCCCGCTTCCATGCTGGGAGTCTTGCTGACCATAGTCGGGATCTGTCATGCTTCTTTGATTCGCGACCTCGAGGCCAAAAAACAGCTGGCAGTGGCGGGAATGGCCGCTGTGGTCACTATTATAAGCAACCAGGGGGGGCCCCGGCGATATTGTGATTAAAGAGCTTAACAAAATAGAAACTGGCTCAAGAGTCGCTGTCATTGGTGGCGGCCCCGCGGGGAGTTTTTTTGCGCTTTATCTCCTGCGCTTCGCAGGGGAAAGGCATATCCGCCCCGAAATCACTATTTACCAGCAGCGAAATTTCAATCAACTGGGCCCAAAAGGGTGCAAAGGCTGCGCTGGAATCCTCTCTATACCCTTGCTGAGGAACCTGGGTGAACTCAATCTAAGCATACCGGAAGAAATAATCCAGAACGAGATAGAGCATTACGCTGTGCACAGCCCATACACCTCAATCAGTATCAGTAACCCCGAAAAGGGAATAGAGATTGCCAGCGTTTACCGAGGGGGTGGGTCACGCATATCCCATTATGAGAATCCTATCAGCTTCGACGGCTGGCTCTTGAAACAGGCCCAAAGACAAGGTGCAAACGTGGAGAATCGATGGGTATCTGACGTCCATCTTGGCGACGAGGCAGGAGTTAAGGTGGCGGGCAAAAAACTGAGATATGACCTGGTGGTTCTGGCCTCGGGTGTAAATACCCGCCCTATTCCAATTCATGGGCTTAATTATGTTCCTCCTAAGACAAAAAGAATGGCCATGGGGGAGCTTTATGCCGGCACCGCCCAAGTACAGTCGCGGCTGGGCCACGTGGCGCATGTCTTTCTGATTCCACATTCAGGGCTAATCTTCGGCACCCTGGTGCCCAAGGGACCATTGATAAATGTTTCAGTCCTGAGCAACAGCAAATGCCCTGTTTCAGTTACCGATTTCTTAAGGCAGGACATTGTGCGAAGCATGCTACCAGATCACTACAAGAGTGCCTGTGGCTGTCGACCTCGGGCGGCAATTAGCTCTGCCCGCAACTATTATGCGGATAGGTTTGTGGCCATTGGCGATGCCGCAGTCTCAAGGTTGTATAAGGACGGCATCGGCTCCGCATTACTAACGGCCCGTGAGGCCGCCCGAATTATAACCTATCACGGCCTATCCCGTCATGATTTCGAGCGATACTATCACCCCTTGTGCAGCAGCATAGACCGGGACAACAGGTGGGGACGGCTGTTGTTCTGGATAAATAATAAGGCCAAGGATTCTCGGGCCTTTCTTTTGGCACAGCACAGACTGGTTGGTGATGAACAGGATAATGTGAGGGGCCCACAGCCGTTTACCAAAGCTGCCTGGGGTATGTTTAGTGGAACCTACAACTACGGAAATATTGCTGGGATGGTTTTTGGCCCGGCTTCGTTAACAAAGCTTTCTTGGGCCCTATTTAAGGAAAGTTTTGGTGGCCTGTACAGTAAGGAGGATGCCTATCCCAAGACCCTGCACGTGGGCAGCAAAAAGGTCTTAATATTGGGTAGCGGATTTGGTGGCACGTACGTCTTGCGGCATCTGGTCCCTTCTCTGAACCGAAATGAGAACGTAGAAACCACTATGGTAAGCGATGAAAATTTCTTTCTATTTTCCCCTCTGCTCCATCAGGTAGCCATGGGGGGAATAGAGACTCGACATATCGCCTATCCCATTAGAAAACTTCACTGGAGGGACAGGTTCAACTTTGTTCAGGCCCGTGTAGAAAAGATAGATCTTAGTGGTCGCAAGGTAACCACTACTGTTGGGAGCATGGACTTCGATTATCTTGTATTGGCACTAGGCAGCATTACCGATATGTCGGAATTGAACTCTCTGGAAAGCAACGTATTTACCCTAAAAACCCTGCATGATTCTATGCTCATCAGAAATCATATCATCGGAGTCTTTGAGCAAGCCAGCATAGAAACGGACCCGGAACGGCAGAGGCAATTACTCACCTTCGTTGTCTCGGGGGCCGGCTATATAGGTGTCCAATTGGTGGCTGAAATGAGGGATTTCATCTTCAGAAATTTGATTAGATTCTACAAGGCAATAGACCCGGGTAACATCAGAATCATTCTGGTCGAGGCGGAACCTAAGATTGTTGCGGAGCTTCATACTAAACTCGGTGCCTATGCAACGAGGCACCTCCAACGTATGGGGATTGAAGTCAGACTGAAGTCGCGAGTCACGCGTGTCTGGGAGGACCACGTGGAAATTAATGGCATGGAAGTCGTGCCCACAAGCACCCTCCTTTGGGGCGCCGGCGTGGTGGCAAACCCGCGGATTGCTGAACTCGATGCTGAGAAGGACAATATCGGCCGAGTTTTGGTCAACGAATACTTGGAAACACCTGGAGTTCCCGGTGTATATGCCGTTGGCGATTGTGCCCATTTTGAAGACCCGAGGTCGGGCAAGCCCATACCGCCCCGGGCATATTTCGCGGTGCGCCAGGCCAAAATAGTTGCCCACAATATTCTGGCTGGGATCCGGGGTAGGGATAAGAAACCTTATCGTTATTCCGGCACTCCAGAAATACTCTCTTTAGGTGCCTCCAAGGCTGTTTTGCGTTTCCATGGGCTGCGGCTTTATGGTTTTCTGGCCCGTTTGATCTGGCTTGTGGTTTACTCATCATTGGTCACAGGGACGTACAACCGCATCAGGGTCTTAATGGACTGGCTATTGTCCCTGATATTTGGCCGAGACATCACCTTTCTCAAACTGATCAAACAGTAATAGTATATCTCACTGGGGCCTTACCTTGAGACTTTTGGGAGAGAAGAGAGTACGATAAGTCAGTTTTGTGAAGCGAGTGGGGGATCTATCCTGGCCCTTAAAATCGCTCGGCTCAGCCTGGGATCCTACTGAGGAGCAAAGGTGACTTCACAAAAAGGGAAACACCATCTCTTAGGTTCTTCCTTCTACATGATTTCCCCTTAGAAAATTACACCTTTATCCCGATAGACAGATGGAGGTAAAAATGTTATCAAAGAAAAGCTAGATTATTCAGTATAGCTTTTCTCATTATGGATAATATCAGGGCATTGGATTCAGCGCCCGCTTATTCCATCGGCGTCGCGGCGCGAAAAGTGGGAATCGCGGTTCCTACCCTTCGCCTCTACGAAAAAATGGGGCTTATCGTTCCTTTCAGAACCTCGGGGAAGCGCCGCCTCTATTCCGTCAACGATTTGCGGATCGTTCAGACCGTCCGACGCCTCATTCATGAAGGCGGTTTGAATTTCGCGGGGATTAGAAGGCTGATGTCCTTTCTCCCCTGCTGGAAAATAAGAGGCTGTGATCCGGCCTCATACCGTATGTGTAAGGTCCCCCGTATCACGGATAGACCCTGTTGGAGCAGCGGGGAAGCGGTCTGGCGGAAATCCCAAGAGGATTGCCAGGTCTGCCCTGTCTATAAAATGGCAAGTCAGATAGGTGAGTTGAGCATCTATGAGTTGATGAGAGCTTCATACCCATGGAACCGAAAAATGAGCCAAGATGTAAAGAGAGAGCCTTTATTGTTTGGTCAGTAGTTTCTATTTTCAATCAACAATACTGAAGGAGGCGAAAATGGAGATCAAGAGAAGGGATTTTCTGAAGGCCAGTATGGCTGCTACTGCGGCGGCCGCAGTGGGCACCCCAACACTCAATGCCTTTGCCAGGGGCAAAGGCATATCAATGGGATACGGCAAGACAGCCCCGGGTCGGTGGAAACCTACCACCTGCCAAGGGTGCACCACGTGGGATCCTGCCGAGGTCTTCGTGCAGAACGGACGGGCCGTGAAGGTCAGGGGGAACCGCTACTCAAAGCAGAACGACGGTTACCTCTGTCCGAAGGGTCATATCTCGCTGCAGCAGCTTTACGACCCCGACAGGGTAAAGGTCCCGATGAAGAGGACCAACCCCAAAAAGGGCAAGGGAGTAGACCCCAAGTTCGTACCCATCTCGTGGGACGAGGCCCTCAATACCATTGCCGACAAGATGATGGAACTGAGGAAGGCGGGCGAGCCCGAGAAGTTCATGGTCATGCGCGG
>CBDUXJ010000103.1:0-7912 GCA_965371165.1 uncultured Syntrophobacterales bacterium
AGCTTTATATGTAGTGTTTTTGTAACCTGATCAGATAGGAACTCACGGCTGGGCTTGACCTGGAATATTGGAATACTGGAATGATGGGTTGAGACAAATAAAATAAGTTCGCGTCTTTGACCCTCCCCAATAATCCATCATTCCATCCTTCCACCATTCCATATTATCTTTTCCAACACTCCATGTGATGTATTCCGTTCCGAGAGGCGATAAGGAGGTATGGTTGTCAATGGCGCCTATTTTCGAAGGAGTTGTTCATACCCCATTGGCGTTTCGGACGGTACTCCCCTGCGCCGCAATGCCGATAGTCAACCAAGGCTAACCCTCCATCCTCTCTAAGGCGATCAATGCCGCCCCCAGGGCCCCTACAATTTGGGGTTCGCGGTATACCATCATGGATTGACCCAGCCTCTCCTCTATAGATCTCACTACGCCCACGTTTTTCGCCACCCCTCCCGTCATCGCGATCTTACCTGCCGGTCTCCCTCGCTCCAGGAGGCTCACGGTTCTATCCGCAACAGCCTTGTTCAAGGCATGCAGGATGTCCTCCACCTCCCTTCCCTCCGAAACCAGGGAAACCACTTCCGATTCGGCGAAGACCGTGCAGAGGCTACTGATCTCGATATCCTCCTTGAAATGGAGCGACCGTTCCCCCATCTCCTGCAAATCCACATTCAACGCCATGGTCATAACCTCCAAGAACCTCCCCGTCCCAGCGGCACATTTATCGTTCATATCGAAGCCGATGACCCTTCCCTTCCCGTCGATGTTGATCACCTTCGTATCCTGTCCCCCGATGTCGATAATGGTTCTACAATCCGGGAAGAGATAATGGACTCCCTCTGCCAAACAGGTAATCTCGGTGATGCTTTCATTGGCGAAACCGGAAATTTCCCTACCGCATCCCGTCGAAACGATATAGGAGAGATCGGTCCGCCTCACATCGCTTGAACTGAGGGCCTGTTCAAGGGAGATCTCCGAGGACTTTCTGCTGTTTGCCCCGGTAAGGACGATGGAATAACCGATCACCCCTCTATCCGCCTCGAAGATCACCGACTCCACTGACAAAGAGCCGACATCAGTCCCACCGGTTATCATGTTACCCCTCCTCTCAGGCTTGTGGTCAGATACGGCTGAGTTCATCGTATCCGTGACAACCTTCATTAACTCTCAGTATCCTTCATTCTAAAACAAACCTCCTCCATCCTGTCAAGGTCATATAGTCAGGAGTCTTCTGAGTTTTTTTGAGTTCCCTCAGTTTCTTGGGTTCATCTGGTTTGTCTGGTTTGTTCCGTTTGTTTGGTTTAGATGGTTTGGAGGGTTTAAATCGTTTGGATGGTTCATTGGGTTTCTGGAGAGAACTGTTGTTCCTTCGCTTCAATGCTTCGTGAGGTGACCCTTTTCCCGCCGCTGGCAGGACAGGCGGGGAATACTTACCCCTTCCAGTCGAGTTTGGGTACCGCCGTTATGCGGTGCTGCAGTGCTGCTGTGCTGCGGTCGGAAGGAAGCAGGGATGAGGATAGGGGTAAGAGGCAGGAGGAGGGGGTAGGCAGTGAGCAGTAGCCGGCAGGCAAGGTAAAGGAAAAATGTGTTTTGGATTTCTCCTCCCAGATGAGCCTTCTCCCTCAGATTACGCACAGGGGCAACGGGGTCCTCGAGAAACTGAGGACGAACCCAAAAAGGCGAGTTGACAGCATCTGGGCATTATAGTTTATAATTAAAAAATGTGGAAATTCTCGCAAGGCCTTGGGGAGTTTCAATGACTCGATCACGGGGAGGTAATGGATGATGAGGAATGTGTGTGTCATCGCCGGTGGAATGTGCACGTGGGGGGTTCGAGAAGCCTCCCTCAGGGACATGTTTCAGGAAGCCGGTAAGGCTTGCTTTGACGACAACAAGGCCATCACCAATAAGGTCATAGACGGATTGTTGGTGGCTTCCGCTTATACGGAACGCAGTGCTTTCCAGACACATCTGGCTCCCGTTGTGGCCGAATATCTTGGCATCAAACCCACAACCATCTGTGCCAGGGTTGAGCTATTATGCGCCAGCGGAAGTTCTGGCATCATCCTCGCCTACGGGCTCATCAGAAGCGGCATATCCGATATCGTTATGGTGATCGGGGGGGAAAAGCTTTATATGCCCGAGAGATGGGAGGTCTTCTACAGCGAATTAGCATCGGTGGACCACGACTGGGACGGGGGGCAGGGATTGGGATTACCCCCTCCGGCCTTTGCCATGGTTGCCAAACAGCACATGAAGCTGTATGGGACTACAAAAGAACAGTTGGCCATGGTCTCGGTGAAAAATAGACGAAATGGACTGAACAACCCGAAAGGTCAGTTCCGAGAGCCCATTACCTTGGAGACCGCCCTCAGCGCCAAGAGTATCGTCCCACCCCTTACCCTGTACGACTGCTGCCCCATTACCGATGGATGTGCCGCCGTCATCCTGGCTTGCGAGGAGAAGGCCAAGGATTTGACGGATAAACCCTTGGTCTATGTTAAGGGAACAGGCCAGGCGACGCTGCACAACATGTCAGCCAATATGCCCAGTTGGACTACGTGGGAGGCACTCAAAATAGCCGCAAAACAGGCCTACGAATCCGCGGGAATCGAACCCAGTGAGCTGAACGTGGCTCAAACCCACGACTGTTTCACCATTTCGGAGATTATCGAGTACGAGGATCTGGGCTTTTGCGAAAAGGGCGAGGGCGGCCTCTTCATCCAAGAGGGCAAATCCGATTTCGGTGGCCAGATCCCAATCAACACCGATGGAGGCCTTTTGAGCTGCGGCCACCCCTTCGGTGGAACTGGAATCCGTCAAGCCATCGAGATCATGCACCAATTGAGAGGGGATGCGGTAAGACAGGTGGAAAGGGCGAGGGCGGGGCTCACTCACAACCTGAGTGGCTTCATAGCGGCCCACACCGTTTTAATTTACGGCAGTGATCCGTGTCCGTGAACCGTAGTCCGTATCCGTTATGAAAAGCGTTGAAGATTTGGATGTCTTTAAATTGTCACATCAACGGGCTTTGGAAGTTTACGAGATTACGCAAGCTTTTCCCCAACATGAAAAATTCGGGCTTATATCACAAATACGTCGCTCGGCCTACTCCATACCCATGAATCTGTTGGAGGGTAGCCACCGGCTAAGTACAAAGGAATATAGGCAATTTGTCGGAATAGTTAGAGGATCTGCTGGCGAAATGAAATATCAACTTCTTTTAGCAAGAGATTTGAAATATATGAGCAATGAGCAATACCTGGAATTCATTGGAAGATACGAACGGGTAAGCCAAATGTTGACAAGGTTAGCCCAATCATTAAACGTTTAAATCCGTGACCGTGGACCGTGATTCGTAGCATGAATCCCCATTTATGGATACGGACCACGAAAAAGCCAAGAAAGTATTGACATCAAATATCTTTCCGTCTATACGGTAGAATACTCATGATTTACGGATTCACGCGCACCAAACCAAGGCGACCTTCTTTTATGAAACTGTCAAAGATTTGGTTTCCTATCTCCACGACCCCGGACACGGTCACGAATCACGGACACGCTTAAGGGAGGAATCCAATGGCGGGCTTGAAAATATTGGAGGGGAAGTATATCGCTACGATGGACCTCTATCCCCAGGAGGCCAAGGAATTGAACCGGGTATATCCATTCTACGAACACTTGAGGCAAGGCCGGTTTACCACGACCCGGTGTAAAGGCTGCGGCCACGAAGCCTTTCCCCCCCGTGTCATCTGTCCCAACTGCCTCTCGGAGGATTTGGAATGGATCGACCTGCCCACTAAAGGGGCGGTGGAGGTGGTAACGGAGGAAGAGGTCGGTGTTCCCCTGGGATTCGAAAGCCCTCTGATCCACGCCCTTATCAACCTGGAGGGAAAATTGAAGCTCTTTTCGAGGATCGTCCACTGCCAGGTGGGACGCCTCAAAGAGGGGGATGCGGTCAAGCTCTATGTCTTTCCCGTGGATCCCGTACCCATCCAAACGGGGCGGGAAACGGTTCTGAAGGACCGTGTCTACTACGCCTTCGAGCCGGTTAAACCGTGATACGTGACCGTGGTTCGTGATTCGTAGCATATCCAGAGTCCGTTGTTCATGGCACCGACAACGAACACGGACCTTGAACAAGCCAAAAAGTATTGACATCAAATACGTTTTCGTCTATAGGATGAAAATACTCATGATTTACGGATTCACCAGCACCACACCAAAGGAAGCTTGTTTCATGAAACTGGCCAAGATTATTATCTCCACGGATAACGGACACGGTCACGAGCCCCGGTCACGGACCCCGGTCACGGACCCCGGTCACGGACCCCGGTCACGGACACGACTGTCCGCTATTGTTCTCCTATCGCTTGCCATGATGACCCTATTCGCGGTGCCAACTGTTGGCGCGAGCCCCCTTCGAGTGGCCATCCTTCCCTTTCAGATCCATAGCGCTGAGAATTTAGGGTACCTCAAGGAGGGGATATACGACATCATCTCATCCCGATTGGCGGCATCCGGCGAGATCGATGTGATCGGAAAATCCGCTATCGAGAGGGTACTGGCCGAAATGCGTCCGTCAGGAATAACCGATGAGGTTGCCAGGGAGGCCGGAAAAAGACTCCAAGCGGATTACGTGGTATTGGGCAGCATCACCAAAATCGTTGATTTCATCAGCATTGATGCCCGATTGATCGATATCAAGGGCCAAAAACCCCCCTCCGGCGTCTTTGCCCAGACCAAGGGGCTTGATCAGCTCATGGTAAAGGTGGACGAATTCGCCCGGGACATCGGCGGTAAGATCCTGGGAAAACCCACGGTCATCGGGGAAAAGGGCGAGCCGAGGGCCAAAACCCCGTATATCGTCCGGCCAAAAAAGAGCCCCATCATTCATGGACAGGAAGGCGTGGGCTTCCAGAAGAGCCAAAAATTTCCCTTTGAAACCATAGGGCTGGATATCGCCGATGTGAATGGGGACGGCAAGAACGAAATCGTCCTCATGGACAAGCATAACCTGTGGGTCTATGAATATACCGAGGAGAAGCTACGGCTCTTCGGGAAATTGAAGGGGAAGACTCACCAAGACTTCCTGGCCCTCGATGTGGCCGATGTAAACGGAAACGGAACCGCCGAGATCTTCGTCACGAGCGTCAGGGGGGAGATTCTCAACTCCTTTATCATGGAGTATGAGGAAGATCGCTTCAAAATGATCAGCGACAAGAATGGCTGGTATTTCATGGTATTGGATCTCCCGCGGAAAGGGCTCACCTTGTTGGGCCAGAAGATGGGTGCGGTGAAATCCTTCGCAGGCGCCATCTACCAATTCTCCTGGAAGGGGAATACCTTTCGCAGAGATAAGAAGCTGAAAGTTCCCAAGGGAATCCCCCTCTTCGGCCTTGCCATTGCCGATATCACCGGCGATGGCAAGGGGGAGATCATCCGATTCGATTCTACCGATCGCCTGAGGGTCTTCTCCATGGATGAAAAGGACCTCTTGTTCAAGACCTCGAACAGATACGGGGGGAGCAATACCTTTTTCGACCGGGAGAGCGTCCCTGCCTTCACAGACAAGGAATACGTCGCCAAAAGGGTATTCATTCCGGGAAGGATCCTCGTCCTGGACCTGGACGGAGACGGAAGGGTGGAGGTTATCGTCAACAAGAACCATTTCGCCACGGGTCGCCTCTTCGATAGGGTCCGTCTCTACGATAAGGGCGAGGTACACAACCTGGTCTGGGATGGTATGATGCTGGCCGAAAACTGGAGGACCAAGGAGATCCCGGGTTATATAGCGGATTTCCAGGTTAAGGACTTCGATAACGACGGCGAGAGGGAGCTGGTGGTGGCCATGGTCGCCCAATTTAAAGCCGGTAAACGGTCCATGAATAGCCATATCCTCTTTTTCGAATTATTTTGATCTCCCATAGAGCTCTTTGCTCGGACCGGGGAAAAAAATTAACAAAAAAAGTAAAAAAATGCTTGACAACCCATTTTTTAGATGTTATATAGCACCTGTTTTCGTTTGTCTCAATTAACGGGCAGGGTAATGTACTCTGTTTGCTAGCGAGAAAAAAACCGGAAAAGGAGGTGGTGGAAAGACTTAGCTGGCCAACGATGAGTCGTTGGCAAAAAATTCCATGGAAAAGGAGGTGGTGAGATCTTTTAATTGTAAGGAAAATAGGCTGATTGAAATGTGTGAATTGAGTTGATTGGAAAGGAGGATTAAGGGATGAAGAAAATTCTAACGATAGCTGCTGTCGTCGTTTTTGTCTTTACTCTGGCGGCGGCTACATATGCCGTGGATTTTAAGGCATCCGGGCTTATCCGGATCAGGTCGGCCTTGTATATGAACACGGACGGTTCCCCTCGTGCAACTGCTGATAATTTTGATGACACTGAAGCGTGGATAGATCAACGCTTCAGGCTCAAAATGGACCTGGTGGCCAGCGAGGACCTGTACGGCGTCATCTACTTCGAAGGCGACTCCTCACGGTGGGGTGAAGCAGGTGGTGCAAGGAACACGGCGGGAGCATGGGGTGCCAGTGGTTCCGACCGAAATGCCGTCGAGTTGAAGCAGTTCTACATCGACTTCAATGTCCCCGGACTCAGCGATTCCGTTCCCACCAACGTACGGATTGGTACCCAATGGCTCGCCATCAGGAGCCACGTCTTCCTGGGTGCCGATGGCGCTACCATGAGGATTTTCATGACACCGGGACCGGTTAGGCTGTACTTGAACTGGTCCAAGCCCTGGGAGGGAAGCGATCACCAGTATGACGACACGGATCTCTATTCCACAAGGGTTGTTCTGGCCCTGCCCGACTTCCCGATACAGCCGGGAATGTTCTTCGCGTACATGAATTCCAACGACTACAATTACTTCCCTAATGCCGTCACCGGCACCGGTATGGGTGGAGGCGCGGGTCTTGGCGTAGGGGGTTCTACTCTCGCCACTGGTGATGGCGAATTCTGGTGGTTGGGCTTCAATGTGGACGGGAAAATCGGCCCTGCGAAGCTCAAGACCGACTTCGTCTACTTTAACGGTGAGGCTGAGCCGAGCAGTGCCTTCAAGGCCGCATTTGGAGTAGGTGATGCTGACTACAGCGCCTGGATAGCTTACGCCGACGTCAGTGTGCCCATAAGTCAATTTACGGTTGGCGGAACCTTCATGTACGCTACCGGGGACGATTTGACTGATACGGCTAAGGTAAGTCCAGATTTCGGCGCCTACAGGGTACCCCCCGGAAGTGAGGCAAACCCCTCCCTCGGCACCGTCTTCTGGGCCGGCAAGGTTCACGATGGGATAGATATTGCCAATGGTGCTGGTAGAGCTTCGGGTTTTGCGGTGCAACAGCGTTGGTGGGGTGGATTCTGGACGATTAAGGGATACGGGAGCTTCAAACCCCTTGACTGGCTGAAGGTAACCGGCTACGCCATGTACATCGGTGATACCACCGAGGATGGGAACACCATAGGCAATGCCGTTGACGCCACGGAGGCTTCAGGGCTTGAGGATGAAAGTGACATCGGGATTGAGATCGGCGCCATAGTCGATCTTTCGATCTACAAGAACCTCACCTACTCCATGGCCGCTGGCTGGCTCTTAGCCGGCGACGCCCTGGATACGGTCAACGCATTGGGGCTTAATGACGACCCCGATGATCCCTGGGCCATCGTCAGCCAGCTGATCTACAAATTCTAAGGAATGCTGGTTTTGTGCTGGTTTTGGGAAAGACCAGGCCCTTTTTTGGGGCCTGGTCTTTTTTGGCTCAAATTTGACGTCATTGTAAAAAGTCGAAATCAGACGGCAAAGAAAAGAGATCCAGATGCAAGGCGCGCAAATCCTGAGGAATGAAGCATACATAGAAGTACGCTGTAATGATTTACCCTGTTAAATATTTTCTTT
>CBDUXJ010000104.1:0-7896 GCA_965371165.1 uncultured Syntrophobacterales bacterium
TTCCATTCCCCCCGGTCATATCCCTGGATCCCGCACACTGAATCCAGGCGATCTTCCGGGGCGGGGTTCCATCGGAGGGCCTGTGGAGGGCTCCCTGATAAGGACCCGATGCGCTCAGGGTGCGCTCGAATTGGATGCTGGTTATCACGTTGGGGTATCGACCATATCCATAGCTGGCCAGTCCCACCGCATCGAACTCGTCGAAACCCGGGGACAGGATCACCGATCCCACCTCGATATCGAAGATCTCCTCCCTCATATCGTGAACAATGGCCTCAGCCTTACAGGTGGAAACACACTGAAGGCACTCCGAACAGAGCCCACAGTTGAGGCACCGCTGGGCCTCCCGTAAAGCCCCCTCGTCGGTGAGAGCCAACCTCACCTCTTGGAAGTCATCCCTCCGCTTCTCGGGCTGGAGGAGGGCTGGCTTCTCCCTGGGAGCCTTTTGGGCCTTGGCCAAGAGATCGTCCACGTTGGCCTTTTGCCACGGGGATGACTCCCGACCCTCCCTCAGGTCTTGCCCGTTGAGATACCGATGGATGGAGATGGCCGCCTCCTTCCCCGCTGCAACGGCCTCGATGGCATAAGCCGGCCCTGTAACGGCATCTCCTCCCGCGAAGATCCCCCCCCGGGAGGTCTGTAGGGTGAGGGGATCAACCCGTAATGTTCCCCCCTCCGTCACTTCAATTCCCGTTTCCGGGGAGATGAAGGATAGATCCGGAGCCTGACCAATGGCGGGGATAAGCGTATCGACTTCGATGGAAAACCCCGATCCCTCGACGGGGACGGGCCTTCTCCTTCCCGTCTCATCGGGCTCGCCCAACCGCATCCGAATGCAGCGTACCTCGGCCCCCTTTTTCCCCTCGGGAATGATCTCCGTGGGAGCCACGAGATACTGGATCCTAATCCCTTCCGAAAGGGCTTCCTCGATCTCCTCATCGTTGGCGGGCATCTCCTCCCGGGACCTCCTGTACAGGATGGTCACTTCCCTTGAGCCAATCCGCGCGGCGGACCTGGCCGCATCGATGGCCACATTGCCGCCTCCTATGACCACTACCCTCTCCCCTACCTGAACCTCTTCGCCCGAATTGACCTTCCCCAAAAAGACCACACCCGGGATTACTCCCTGGTTCTCCTCGCCGGGGACGTTCAACCTGAGATCCTTGTATGCCCCGCTTGCTATGAAGATAGCCTTGAACCCCTGCGAGAAGAGTTCCTCTATGGATATGTCCCCTCCGATGGGTGTGTTCGTCTTGATTTCGATACCAAAGTTTCGTATGTACTCAATTTCCCCATCCAGCACATCCCGGGGGAGGCGGTATTCGGGAATGCCCGTGCGCAACATTCCCCCAAGGGTTGAGAGCTTTTCGAAGATGGTTACCCGATATCCCTCCAGGGATAGATAGTAGGCCGCGCTCAATCCAGCAGGCCCGGAGCCGATGATGGCCACCCTCTCCGGTCTCTCTTCCATCTTAATGGGAGGTTTCCTCTCGGCGCGATCCGCCACAAATCGCTTCAGATCACAGATGGAGACCGGTTCATCCAGGGGAGCCCGATTACATTCCGCCTCACAAGGGTGGTGACATATCCTTCCCAGGATGCCCGGAAGGGGGAGGTTTTCATAGATGAGTTGAAGGGCTTCTTGATATTTCCCCTGGGAGATGAGGGCGACGTAGCCCTGGACATTCACCCCGGCCGGGCACGTCATCACACACGGGGGCCGATCCCTCTTGTCGATGGTAAAGATATTGGGGAATGCCTGGGCGTAGGGGCGGTAGATCGCCTTCCGAGCCACCAGGCCCTCGTCAAATTCACTGGTAATCCCGACAGGGCAGACATCAGGACATTCCCCGCAGCCCGTACATTTTGCCGAATCCACGTACCGCGGTCTTCTCCTGATGGTCGCTCGAAAATGGCCCGGCTCCCCTTGAACGTCCAGTACCTCCGAATAAGTGAGGGTTTCGATATTGAGGTGTCTCCCGCACTCCACCAACTTTGGGGAAAGGATGCACATGGAGCAGTCATTGGTGGGAAAGGTCTTGTCCAGTTGGGCCATCACCCCGCCGATGGCCGGAGAAGACTCTACCAGGTAGACGTAGTACCCCGACTCCGCCAAATCAAGGGAGGCCTGGATGCCGGCAATTCCTCCGCCGACAACGAGGACCGCCCCCACTTTTTCGGCCTTGGGATTAGAGGAGGTTGTGCCGATGGCACCCCCGTTATCCACGTCCCGTCCTCCCCTATCCTTTAAGCCCGAAATCATCCCATCAACCCCCTTGCACTGAGAAGCCTCATAGGATCGGTGAGATGGCGACGGAACCACTTCTTAACATCCCGGTGCCCCATGGCCAAGCCCATCAGTTCCGTGAAATAGAAGACAGGAAGGTCATATTTTTGGCCGAATTCCTTGCCGATTTCCTCCTGCCGGGTATCCAGGTTAGCCTGACACATGGTACAACCCGTAACGAGACAGTCCGCCTCCGCCTCTCTGGACATCTCCAACAAACCATGGGAGAGCTTCCTCACGATATCGGTCCTGGTCATAACCAGGCTCGCCCCACAACAGTCCGTCTTATAAGACCACGGAAGGGGTTGCGCCCCCAATAGACCCATCAACCGATCCATATGTTGAGGGTCTTCGTACTCCCTCACCTCAGTAATATCGGGAGGCCGGACGCTGAGACATCCGTAGTAGCAGGCCACTTTGAGGCCGGATAAGGGCTTAACCACCTTTTCCCTAACCGAATCTAGGAGTGAATCCTGACAGAAGAAGTCCAGGGAATATCGGATTCGAACCTTCCCCCGGTAGGGGGTTTCCCACTCCTCCGGGTACTCCCGAACCTCCTTTTCCGCCGCCTTGAACCGGCTGTAGCAAGCAACACAGGGAACGAGTAGCTCCCTCTCTCCTTTTTCGGCTATGGCGAGATTCCGTAAAGCCAATTCGATGGCCAGGTGTTCATCGGTGCAGTGGGCTGAGCTTGCCCCACAACACGTCCAATCCTCCAGCTCATGGAGGCGAATTTCCAACATCTCGCAGACACCCCGAATCGATTCATCGTATTCACGAGCGGTGCCATCCAAGGAGCAACCCGGATAGTATGAGAGCTCTTTCACCTCATTTCCCCTTTTCGTATCGGCTGAAAATACCCCTTATCTCCTTTCCCCCTCCAAACTTGGAGGGAAGGAGCTTGATCTTCCCCTTTCTGAACATCTTCCACCCCAGGGCCATGTCCTTCATAAAATCCCTGGTTTTAACCTTATACTGCCAGATCAATCCCAGTTCATGGATTCGCCCCTTCGACTTAATGGAATCGAGGAAAACCGAATGGAAGATGGGGATATCCCTCTCCGCGGGCTTAACCCCCGACCTCAACGCAATATGCCTGAGGATATCCATGGTCTTGGCAATGTCGATGTCATTGGGGCATCGAACGCTACACGTGTAGCAGGACGCGCATATCCAAATGGTATTGGAGGTGAGGACCTTCTCCCTGAGGCCGAATTGAGCCATTCGAATAACCTGATTGGGAAGGATATCCATTGCATAGGCTACGGGGCACCCAGCGGAGCATTTCCCACACTGATAGCAGGCCAAAAGGTTCTTCCCGCCCTCCTGGACGACCAGGTCCGAAAAGGAGGGGTCCATAGCGACAGCATCCCCTCCTATCTTTATCCCGTTGACTCCCGTTTCGTTCTTTTCCATTGTCTCGATTCCTTCCCTAAAGAGATTCGGCATCCTCGGCTCCCGCAGGCAGCTCGATCCTAAAGGTGGTTCCCTTCCCCACCTGGCTCTTGACCACGATCCGGCCCCCGTGCCCATCAATAATCCCGTAGGATGTGCTCAGCCCAAGACCAGTCCCCTTTCCCACCTCCTTGGTGGTGAAGAAAGGGTCGAAGATCCTGGAGAGGTTCTCTTGGGGGATTCCCTCCCCCGTATCAGCAAAATCGATCCAAATCTCCTTTTCGTCGCCGGATAGACCCGTTGTTATGGTGAGGGTTCCGCTTCCGTGCATCGCCTCGGCAGCGTTCACAATGATGTTCATAAAAACCTGCTTGAGCTGGCTGGCATTTCCCTGAACCCTGGGCAGTTGGGGTTCCAAATTCTTGACGATCTCGACATTGTGGAAGAGGGCCTGGTTTTCGAGGAAGAAGAGGTCATCGGTGATGGCCTTATTAATGTCAGTAGGATCCATCTTGGGTCCCGTCTGCCGGGAAAATTCCAGCAGGCTCTTTACGATCTCCTTGCATCGGCTGGCTTCCTGCACGATCTTCTCAAGATCCTGCCTCCTCGAATCCTCTTCCTCCAATGCCTCCATAAGAAGGCTGGAGTAAATGAGGATCCCACCCATGGGGTTATTGATTTCATGAGCGATACCGGCGGCCAGCTTGCCCAAAGAGGCCATTTTTTCCGAACTAACCAATTGAAGATGGGTTTCTTCCAACTGCTTCTCCATCTCAATCCTGGGGCGGAGATCCGTGAAGAACCCCACGCTGAAAAGTTCCTTCCCCTGTTCATCGTAAACCAATGACGCGGAAAGTTGGATGGGAATGGGCTCTCCAGATTTATTGAGGAGGGTGACCCGGTGAGGAGTGAGTTTTCCCACTCCGCCATGCTCCTTACCCCTCAGTTTCTTCATGACCTCCTTTGCCCCTCCGGGGGGGTATAAGTCAACGATGTTGACCTTCCCCATCACCTCCTCCGCTTGATACCCCAAGAGCTCTTCCGCCGCCTTGTTGAATATGATGATGCTCCCCTTCATGTCGGCGGCGATAATGCCATCCACGGAACTGGCGATGAGTTTGGTTAAGAACTCGTTGGTCTGGCCGATTTCAGTTACCATCTTCTTCCGCTCGGTGATATCCCTCAGGTAGACGTAGATCATCATCTTCCCGTTGGATTTGGCGGAAGCGATACAGACTTCGGCCTCCTTCTCATCACCCCGGGCCGTGACGATCCGCATCTCGGTGCAAAACTTCTGGCCGTATTTGAGCCTGTTGGTTTGCATATCCTTTAGGAAGACCCTGTTTTCGCTCCCCAAGAGGGTCGACAGCCCCTTGCCCACCAATTCGTCCCGTGGGTACTCGGTGATCTCCGCCGCTACTTGGTTGGCGAACACGATCTTATCCCTTCCATTACAGACGAGGATCCCATCGTTGCCCATCTCGGCGATGGCTCTGAATGGGACATCCTCTCTACTTTTGCGCCTATGTCGATCTGTTAAGCTCTTTTTCGGCATCTCCCTTTGAGGACTTGAGGAGAGAACGATTTACGAAACCGTATCACAGAATTGACATCGAAACAAGAAGATCGAAACCCTCAAAGACCCGCTGCATCGAGGATAGCGGGAACTCGTTTCTCCCACCCAATGGGGATCATGTAAATTCCTTGACAGAGGTTCTTCATTTCCTTGATGAGGTTAGAAGCGATCTCGGTGCTGGCCTTGAGCTTATCCGGGGCCTTCAATAGTTTTGTGACAGTCTCTTCTGAAACGAAGACGCCCCTCATGACACGGTTCATGTACCTGGCCATGCCGGCCGATTTGAGTATGGTGACCCCAGCAAAAATGGGAACTTTGAGGTGTTCCACCTTCCTCATGAACTTCTCGAGGAGAACGGTATCGAAGATCGCAGGTGTTAAGAAGAAATTGGCCCCATTTCGGATCTGCTTCTCCATATCGGCAATCTCCAACTCCAGGGCAGCGGGTTCCAGACCCGGGTTCACCTCCGCCCCAACGAAGAATTTTGGGAAGCCATCAAGATCGTTTCCGGCCATGTCATGGCCTTTCTGCAACCCTTGTATAGCGGAGATGAGCTCGATGGAGGTGAGATCGAAGACGGGTTTGGCCTCGGGATGATCCCCCAGGGAAGGATCTTCCCCTTGGACCACGAGGACGTTTTCAATGCCAAACGCCGCCGCATTGAGCAAATCCGATTGCAAAGCCAATCGATTTCGATCCCTGCAAGCCATCTGAAGGATGGGCCTGATTCCTTTTTGTTTGAGGAGATGACAGCTAGCCAGGGAGCCGAGCCTCATCACTGCGTTCTGAAGGTCCGGGACGACGACGAAATCCACCCTTCCCTTCAGGAAATCCGCATTCTCCAGGAGTTCCTTTGTATCGATACCCTTCGGGGGCTGAATCTCCGAGACGATGACGAATTTGCCCGATTCCAATTGCTCTCTCAAGGTCATCCCACCCTCCCTTTTGCCTAAGCCGTTGGACGAGGCAACAAACCGGCCTTCTCAACAATCTCGGCCACCCGGTGTTCCCATTCGATGGCCATAATATGCACCCCTTGAACCCCTTCGATCCCTCTCAATTCCTGGATCTGCTCCAAGCAAAACTCGATTCCCTCCTCCGCGGGCTTTGTCGCCTTGACCATTCGATCGAGGATCTCCGCCGGGATCGTAATCCCTGAGACGTTTTTGGCCATATATCGGGCCATACCACCTGACTTGAGGGGGGTTACACCGGCCATAATATGAACCTTCTCATGCAGCCCTTTATCCCTGACCATCTTCATCCATTCCTTGAACCGGGGCATATCATAAATGCATTGGGTCTGAATGAAGTCCGCCCCTGCTGACACCTTCTTGGCCAATCGAACCACCCTGAATTCGAAGGGGTCGCCGAAGGGATTGGCGGCAGCCCCGATAAACATCTTGATGTCGCCCTCGACCTCGTCATCACCGCCCAGGACGGTCTTCTCATCCCTTATGGTCCGGACACAGTCGATGAGCTGGATTGAGTCCATATCGTGGACGTTCTTAGAATCAACCTGATTCCCGAAGCTTTGGTGATCCCCTGTCAGACAGAGCATGTTCTTAATGCTCAGGGCAGAGGCACCGAAGATATCACTCTGCATGGCGATGCGGTTCCGGTCTCTCGTAACCATCTGCATCACCGGCTCCAATCCCATTCGAACCAGGAGGGAACATGCGGCAATACTGGACATCCTGACGATTGCCGTCTGGTTGTCCGTGACGTTGATGGCGTCCACGTATCCCTTGAGCAGATTGGCCTTCTTTTCAACGACACCGATGTCGTTACCCTTTGGGGGACCCAACTCCGCCGTTACGGCAAATAGCCCTTTCTCCAGAATCCTTTCCAAATTACCCCCGGATTTCATACCCTCAGGTCCTCCCTCATGATGGTCCTTGGTCCGCTGTCCCTACTCTCCGTGCCCCATTTCTTGGCTGGAATGAATTGTTCCATTCTATCGAGTTGACCGATGGCCTTGAGGCGATCGTAGATCTGTTGCCACACGCAGGGAACCTCTTTTCTAATCTCGCAATTCCCCTCTTGAGATCCGCCACAGGGACCGTTGAGGAGTTGCTTCGCACACCTTGCCACAGGGCACAGGCCCCCGGTCATATGGAGCACACAGTTGCCACAGGCCTGGCATCTTTCGACCCAAACGCCGAGCTCCTCAGTCTCGCCCATGAACGTGGTGTTGACACCTGGATAAACCGCGATGTCTGAGAATCTTTTGGCCACGGTCTGGACCCCAACCCCACAGGCAATGGAAAGAATGGCTTCTACATCTTCGGCTTTCTCTCTCAACTCATCCACAAATTCGGGTTCACACTGCCGGGTCGAACAGTCCTCCAGGATCTCCAGTTTTTGCCCTGACTTTTTTCGGACCGTTCTCAGCGCGGAACCAAGGATTCCCACTTCCTTCTCTCCTCCTGCATGACATACCGCAACACAGGCATTACATCCAACAAGGAGAATCTTCTTATATGGTTCGAGAAAAGTGAGGACTTCCTCGAGGGGCTTCTGCTCGGCTTTAATCATTGTTTTGTACTCCTTCCTATTCCTGACGGCTTCGTAAAAAGTCCTTCTGCCATTCGACAGGCTCATGGCCCTGAGTAAAGCCGAAGGGCTGCGTTGCGCT
>CBDUXJ010000105.1:0-7825 GCA_965371165.1 uncultured Syntrophobacterales bacterium
AATGACGAAGGATGCAGCGCAACGCAGCCCTTCGGCTTTACTCAGGGCCATGAGCATTTCGAATGGCAGATGGACTTTTTACGAAGCCGTCATAGTTGTCCCCTAAAAGGAAAGTCTCCTTTGACTTCTGCTGGCAAGATCCTTATCGGCCACAAAACACACCTTCGATCTTACTCTCGATATCCTGGCATAAAATATCCAGCCTCAGGTGTACACTCCAGAGACACTGAGATAAGATCTTGATATTATTGGGCCCTTAGACCCTTAGGGCTCGTTCCGAGGGATGCCTTCTCAAGACGCCCTCAGGAGGCAAGCACACGCGAAACAAGGGACAGTGATAAAACGCTAATACACAACGTCATAATCAAGGGTTTGCTAAATGTTACAGGGAGGGAGTATTTTCATAACCCTTTGATTTTATTTAATGGAAGCTCTTCTCAGGAGGTCGCGAATACTTGGATCACAACCAATGTGATTCATGTGTTCAATCTTCGGATCTGCTTTCCTCCGTGTTTAGGAATCTCATCGCTGGACGGTCGTTCTGTAAAGGATAAAGGCTATCCACACAACCCCTAGGCCTCCGAGGCCAAGCACACTGTAAGACCAGCCCCACGTTATGTAGGTACCGGTTCCCGATGACATTGGATTAGCCCAATCCAAAATGGCACCAAATGTCAATGAAGAGATAGCACCAGCACCGAATCCCAGAAACGACCTCAGGGCAAAGGCAGCTCCTCTATAAGAGGTTTCGACCTTCTCGGTCAATCCTGCGGAGAGAACTGGAGAGTCTCCTATCGCGGAAAACCCATAAATCATTCCAATCACGATAACCAAAACGAGAGGAAAACCAATGAGCCATCCCATGGTAAAAGAACAGGCCGTACTAAGACTCCCAAGAAGCAGAATCATGATTGCACGTCCAAGCCTATCTGAAAGGAAACCCATGGAGATTGATGCAAGGAGCCCCATGAGGTGAAAGGCCCCGACGATGTTAGCGCCAACACCTGCAACCTTCCACGCCTCGGGTCCACTGACCGCAAGGCAGGCGGACAGGAATGCCGGAGTCCACGCCCACATCCCCATAAGCTCCCAGTTATGCCAGACATATGCCATGATAAGCAGTATGGCAGGTTTATTTCGCAAGACCTCCACCGAAAACTTCTGTTCTTCTCGTCTCGGTGATATTGAAGCCGGTGTTGAAGCTAGAGTGATCCATAGCAAAATCGAACCCGCCAATGGACCGAGGCACGTCAGGAGGAAAGAAAGGTGATACCCTCCATAGGGTAAAGCAATCCCACTGATTCCCAGCGATACGGCATAACTCAGGGAAGTACTTGCTATGAAGAACCCAACGGCCTTTCCTCGGGTCTGGCTGGGGTGCCGATCCGCGATCATCATGATCCCGGTTGTATAGGTTCCTCCCAATGAGATCCCAATAAGGGTATAAAGCAAGAGGCCCGTGTAATAACCACGTGCAAGGATGGCAAAAGCCAGTGAGGCCAAGGCCGTTGCGACATTTGACCAAAGAAAGACGCGCTTTGGCCCAACTCGGTCGGCCAACTCGGAAAGGACAACTAGAGAGACGGCATACCCAATTTGAAATCCGCTGGAAATAGACCCTGCGGCCGTAGCAGACATCCTCCATTCCCTCTGGAGCACGGGGAGGGCGGCCGCATAGGTCATAAACCCTAAATACGTGAAAAATCTAGAGGAACAAATCCCGAGAAGCCACCAATCGCGTTTCATTGATCCATAGAAAGAACTCATACTGTTTAGTAGCAGTTTTCTGAACCCTTTATTTCTGAGGCATACAAATCATTGAAGACATTACTGAGGAACTTCGAGGTCCAATTCTGAAGCAATCTGCTTAAGTTTTTCCAAGACAGATGAGAGAATTGGAATACCTTTCCTTCGATTTTCTTTGCGGGCAATTATTTCGGGTTCACCGGGAATGAATATCCTTTCTGTATCAGGCTCAAGGGGGGAGGATTTAATGTCCTGGACCAACGAATCAAAATCTTCGTTGAATTCTTCTATTTGGCGGAATCCTGAGATTTTCATGGCGCCCAAAAAATGCCCCATATTCGCTTGGGCATCAGGCTTTTTTGACGCGGAAAGTCTGCTCCCGAAGTTTGCGCCCGATAATATCCCGGAAAGGATGTCTGCCATCAATCCCAAGCCATAGCCCTTATAACCGCCAGTTATTTTCTGGCCGCCCAAAGGATATTGCAACGCAGACATCGGGACTACACCCTGTGAATCAAGGAAGGGTTCAACCGATGGATAGACCCATCCATTGGGGACCTGCTGTCCCTTGCGGAGCACAACGTCAATCTTACCGCTTGAAACAACGCTGGTAGACATGTCCAAAATGAACGGAGGATCTTGCTTTCGTGGAACAGCAACGCTAATGGGATTTGTTCCGAGAATTCCCGTTGTCCCTCCCGTCGGCACGACACGAGGTGAGCCATTGCTCATGGCAATACCGATCATGTCCGAATCGAGAGCCATGGAAGAATAGTATCCAGCAATACCGAAATGATTGCTTCTATTGACGGCCAGAAAGGCCGACCCGAATTCTTCGGCCCTGGATAGGCATGCTTTCATAGCGTGCCAACCTACCACCATTCCAAGTCCATTTCCGCCATCGCAATGGCCCGTGGTATGGGTTAACCACTTGATTTTGATTTTTGGGCGAGTTTCGATGACATCATTCTTGATACGGTTGAAACAAGGAAGGAGCCGCGCCACACCGTGGCAATCGAAACCCCTGAGGTCCGCTTCAATCAAAACATCAGCCGCTATTTTTGCATCGTCGGTAGGAACCCCCAGTCGTTCGAAGACTTTTTCCGTAAAATCTCGAAGAACTTCTGCATCAATTAAGATGGGCTCGGATGATACCTTCATGTTTGTTTTCTATTTTGGGAGGATAATCGTGTTGGAAATATTCCTGTAAAGACGAGCAAAATTTATTATAATAATAAGCAGTATCTATACTGGTTGTTTAACATTCAAGCCATTAAATTTTTTTGTAAAACAATAGCAGAAAGAGAAGAAGGCCGTCAAGGCGATCCGGTTTTTGTGGATAGAGAGTTTGGGAAGGTCTACGAGGGTATGGATCTGAAGACTCAGGTAGTCATCATTGGCGGTGGTATCACGGGGGTGGGTATCGCCCGGGATCGGGATGTATACCTGGAGTGATGTAAGAGCACCTCATCAGGCAACCCTGTGCGTATGATCCAATTAAAGTGAGGGATCCCAACATGATACCTGCAATCCAGACACTCCAAGCTGAGGTCGCAAAGAGTCTTTCCGGAATCCTTTTTGATATTGACGATACCTTTACGACTCGTGGCAGGATCCGTGCCATTGCCTACCAGTCCCTCTGGGCATTGAAGGAGTCAGGCCTCTGGGTAGTTCCCATCACGGGGCGACCCGCCGGGTGGTGTGACCACATTGCCCGCATGTGGCCTGTGGACGGGATTGTTGGGGAAAACGGGGCTTTCTATTTCTGGTTTGATCAGAAAGAACGGAAGCTCAAGAAGCGGTTCCTCGATCCCGAAAGAGTGCGGGCTGAGAAACGACAACGGCTGACGCGTATCAAGGAAGAGATCCTGACCTTGGTTCCAGGCTCAGCCATCGCCAGCGATCAGCTCTACCGGGAGGCTGACCTTGCCATCGACTATTGCGAAGATGTGGCACCCCTTGATCGGAGGGCCGTCGATCGAATTTGTGGGATCTTCAAAAAGCATGGTGCGAGGTGTAAAGTTTCCTCTATCCACGTGAATGGATGGTTCGGAGACTACGACAAGCTGCGGATGACAAAAACCTTTGTCCGGGAGCGTTGGGGGCTAAATCCAGATACCAACAGGGAGCGGTTTCTGTTTTGCGGCGATTCCCCCAACGACGAACCCATGTTTCAATACTTTCCGAACACGGCCGGGGTGAAAAACGTGCTGAATTTCGCAGATCGCATGGAGTTTCTCCCGTCCTTTGTAGCAACCCGCGAAGGAGGCGAGGGCTTTGCTGAAATCGTTGGAACCATACTCGAGCGCCGAACAAGCGGATGACGATTTTTATCGATATAGGGCTATCATTTTGATATTAAGTTCTTTAATCAAGAAGGGGTTTCGGAGCATGCCGACGATAGAGGGAAACGGATTTTCCTGGTGGTGGTGGGAAAAAAGAGGGGGGGGTTGCCCGATGATGGCGAATGACCGATAGACTAATAGATGGTTGAGGCCGTGGGCAAATCCCTTGCTCGCGGTCTTTTATTTAGCAATGAAAAAGCCGTGAGCTGATGGGAGAGGCCCACGGCTTTTTCATTTGATGGAGAATTTAAACCCATATGAAGGGAGGAAAATGATGATCAACGAAGCTATTGGCAAAGTAGTTCTAAAGGAAGATTTGGCGCAAGGGGAAATGGAGGAAGTGATGAAGGAGATCACGATGAGAACTGCGTCTGCTGGAGAAATCGCACCATTCATCACGGCATTAAGGATGAAGGGGGAGACGCCTGAAGAGATAACGGCAGCGGCGAGGGTAATCAAGGATAAGTCCTCAGGGATTAATGTCGGAGATGATCTCGTGTGCCTGGATCGTGAAGAAATCACGGTGGAAAGGGAGACGATCATCAGTACTACAAAGGGGGTAGCTGATGGAAAAATATATTTAATATCTCCACGGCAACCGCCCTGATTGTAACGGGCGGGGGGTTGAAGGTGGCCAAATACGGAAGAAGGTCTGCTTCTCCCCTCTGTGGATGCGCAGATGTAATCGAGGCGTTGGGGATTAACCTGAATATGACAATCTACTCAACTGGAAAGATGTATCAATGAAGTTGGCATCTGTTTTCTCTATGAACCTCTGGTCCAAAAAGGTATGGAACACATCATCGCTATACGGAAGAAGATCGGAATCAGGACGATATTCAACCTTTTAGACCCCCTGATTAACCCGGCAGGAGCAAAGATCCAGGTATTGGGCGTTTATGAGCCGAGTTTGACGGAGACGATGGCTGCGGTTTTGAAGAATCTGGGAATCAAAAAGGCCCTCGTTGTCCATGGAGAAGATACCTTGGATGAGATTAGCATCGCCGGAAAGACCAATGTCACGGAGTTTAAAGATGGGGGGATGAAGAGCTCCTTCATCGAGCCCGAGGATTTTGGGATGAAAAGGGGAAAGCTTGCGGAGATCAAGGGCGGAACGAGGAAGCAGAATACCGAGATCATCCTGGAGATACTAAAGGGTAGTCGAGGACCAAAGCTGGACATCACCGTTTTGAACGCGGCTGCTGCCTTTGTGATAGCCGAAAGGGCGAAGGATTTCAATGAAGGTGTCGAGTTGGCAAAGCAATCCATCGATTCAGGGGAGGCCTTCAATACATTGGAGAGGCTTGTCGAGTTCACCAATGCGGAGAGCAGGTATTTAAGAAAGTCATATGAGGTAGAAATGGAATAAGATCCAGGACGAAAGGGAAAAGTAGCCTGTCCTTTTCCCTGTTCCCTGAGCAGGGCTATGACATTTGAAAAACCCCTAAGGATCATTACATTGCCGAGAGGTGATACCCGAAAGAAGCTCAGATAAAAGGATTGAATGGAGGGGAGAATGAGAAAGACGAGCACTGCGACAATGGAAGGTAAAACGATAGCATGGGGAAGTATCCTGTTGGGAAATCGGCTGCCCAAAACTTACAAACTAAGGGGGAGATTCAGCTTTGACCCTCCCCCGATATCCTCCTTTACTTCTCATTTATAGAGCTCGTTATAATCCTTCAAGACGCGATTCGCCTCCTTTGCGGCCTCATCCAATGCTGCCTTAGGAGAAGCGGTCCCGGCAAAGCTCTTTTCAAGGGCTGTCTGGACGATGTTCCTGATCTCCACAAAGTTGCCCAATCTGACCCCCTGAGACCTCGGGGTTCTCACCCCAGAAAGAATCTGGAGGAAGGCAGTCAGGTAGTTGGGATGTTCGGAGAACCATCCCTCATCCAACAACGCTTTGAGGGCGCTATTGGTAACAGGAAAGTACCCCGTATCCTTGTGCCACTGCATGGTTACTTCGGGTCGAATGATCCATTTCAGAAACTCCTTGATGGCATCATAGTCCCCCTTGGGGTGTCCCTTGAGAACCCATAGTGTGGCTCCTTCGATGACCGAGTTGCCCCTGGAATACCCTGAAAACCTGGGCAGGAAAGTCGTTCCCACCTCGAACTTCCCCTTAGCTGCCTTTTCGATGGAGCCAACTGAGGATGTGGACTGGATCAGCATGGCGATCTGCTGGGCCAGAAAGGCATTATTGGCCGAGTACTCCCTTCCGCCGTGGATGTACACCCCCTCCTTGGCGAAACGGCTCATCGTTTTCACGTATTTCACCCCGAACTTCCGGTTGAAGTAGACCCTTGTCGCCCGAGCCTTTCGTCCATTTTGATTGTTGGCGAAGTACTGTTTGTGGTAAGCGTGTGCCTGCTCCATGATCCAGGAAGGCAGCCCCGTGGATAGGCCTCTGGGTACAACTCCGGAGCCGACGAGCTTCTTTCCGATCTTTTCGAGGTCCTTGTACGTTGTGGGCGGCTTATTGGGGTCGAGTCTTGCCTTTCTATAGAGGTCCTTGTTGTAGTAGAGGATGGCCGTTGAGGAGTTGAAGGGCATGGAGTAGAGCTTCCCCTTGACGGAATAGTAATCCCGAATCGGCCACACGACATCGCCGAAGTCCACCTCCCCTGGTTTAAATATCTCATAAATAGGCCTGATTACCCCGCTATCTAGCATAGTTTGCAGCCCCACCTCATAGACCTGCACGATGTGGGGTGGCTTTCCCGCCTTCACGGCGGCAATGGTCTTGGCGATGATCTTCCTATATTTTCCCGTGAACTGGGCCTCAACCTTAATATCGGGGTGGGCCGCGTTAAATCCATTGACGATCCTTTCCACCGCCGGCAGCCTCTTGCCGCTCATGGCATGCCAGAAGCCGATCTTGGTTGCCGCGTGGGAGGCCGTTGGGGTTATCGCCACGACATAGACGTGGACCAGCGACGCCACGAAAGCGAAGGTTAGGTATATCCTCAGACTTCTCATATCTTACCCCCCCTCTTGGCTAAATGAGTTTAGGTGCCTTATCGCCTCCTTCCAAGGAAATCATCCATCACCCCACGGAACTAGATTGTTCCTTGGGTTCCTATATGCTATTCATCGGGAGATGTCAACATAATAACAAAAAGGGGGACAGGCTACTTTTTAATAGAGAGGTTAAACAATGGTCTGGTTAGTTCAGCTTAGGGAGTGGTTGTGGTCCTCTCATAGAGAGAGAATTGGTGAAAAATTTCAGTCATTTATCGATGAGATTCCAGTAGAGTTGCCTAAGGGTTGGGGTAGATATGTGGATGGAGCTTTAAGGGGAAAGGAATTGAACATACTTCGACAGAGTGTTAATCGTCAATCTCCTTATGGAACACTGGCGTGGCAGATGAAAATGAGTAAAGAACTTGGATTAGAATTTACCCTTAGGCCACGGGGAAGATATAGGAAGAGAATTTGAATTGAAAAGGGTAAGTAAAAGTAGCCTGTCCCCTTTCAGTAGTCAGAATAAGATCATACATTTTTGCGGATTTAGAAACAGATAAAGTTCTTGTCCTTCTTCTTGCGGCATGTGATGCGGAAGCTGCACCCTGATCATAGTGCCATCTACGTTTACGAAAAGGTACAGAAAGTTACCCAAGTACGCCTTATTGACAATGGTACCCTTGAACAGGTTCTCCTTGGCTTGAGATGGTTGCGTAAATACTTCCACATCCTCAGGACGTATAGATGCATACACTTTTTTTCCTGGT
>CBDUXJ010000106.1:0-7800 GCA_965371165.1 uncultured Syntrophobacterales bacterium
TTCCATGGGGTTAGCAATTCCCTTCTTCTTAACCTCTTTGGCGACCGGGTCATTCTTCAGTTTTTTCCAGAAATTCGGGAAATTCCTCCATGTGGTTTATATCGCCGGCGGGATCCTCTTAATCATCGTGGGCATTCTGATCTTCACGGGATATTTCACCGTTCTAAATTCCCTTTTTATTGAACTAACGCCTTCGTGGCTTTGGGAAAGGATTTAGAAACACCTTCGTTTGGCTCCCGATGGTCAGGGTGAAGTTAATGGGCAATTCACTTGAAAAGGGGATAATTTGAAAGAATGAAAACAGAGGAATGGGAAGATAAATCCAGGGATGGATATGGTGACTGGGCCCTTTATCTCAGTGTGGCTCTCATCTCTATGTCCGTCTTAATAGTGGAGATCAGCCTTGCGCGAGTATTTTCCTTGATGTTCTCGTATCATTATGTGTTTTTGCTGATCTCCCTGGCTATTTTGGGACTGGGTGCTGGAGGTATCTACGTACATAAAAGAGGAGAGAAGGGAGCAGATGGAAAGGTAAATCAAAAAATTCTTCCCTTTTCCTCGGGGTTGATGGCTCTCTCCATATTGGGGATGAGTGTTCTGACCATAAAGGTCCCCTTTCTCCGGAATGTTTTTTCTGCGGCCGCTTTAACATTCTTTCCCTTTTTCTTCGGGGGGATATTTCTTTCAGGTGCCTTTCGCCTGTTTACTGAAAGGAGTACCAAGATCTATGCGGCCGACCTCATTGGTGCGGGTCTCGGCTCTTTATTGGTCATTCCCCTGCTTAAACTGGGGGGGATTAACGTTCTGTTTTTGTCGGCTTTCGTGGGGTCTGTGCCAGCGCTTTTGCTTATGGCAAAAAAAACCTGCGGAAAGGGAGAAAAAAGTGCTTCCGTAATTTTGCCTATGAGCCTTTTGGCCATCTTCTTGCTGAATTATTCTACGGTCTTCATGGGGAAGGTCCGTTTGGGACGAGGTGCCCATAAGGAGATGTACCATATGATGGCCAATCCAATCAGCAGGGCCAAGGTGATGGACTCCCGCTGGAGTGCCTTTGGGCGAACTGACCTGGTGGCGGATGAAACCGATTCCGATGAAATGATTCTTTTTTTGGATGGAACCGCCGGGACGAGAATGTATCTTTTTGATGGTAACGTTAAAGGTTTGGACAGGCCCGAGTTCACCCATTTCCCTGGATATTTCCCCTTCGAGTTGTTACCGGAAAGGGAAAAGGAGAAGGTTTTGATTATCGGGTCTGGAGGCGGAAGAGAAGTGCTCCTTGCTCTTCTCGGGGGAGCAAAAGAGATCACGGCAGTGGAAGTAAATGGAGACTTAGTGGATTTGGTGAAAAAATATTCCGATTTCAATGGGGGAATTTATAGTGGTTTTACGGGAGTGAAGGTAGTCGTTGAGGAAGGGAGAAATTTTGTTCGAGGGGTAAAGGAAGAATATGATATCATCATGTTGGTCATTCCGGTAACCAAAACAAGCCGAAGCCCCGAGGGGTTTGCTCTCACAGAGAATTATCTGTTCACCGTGGAATCTATCAATGACTACCTGGATCGGCTCACTCCCGAAGGTCACCTGATCGTGGTGGCCCACGATGATGAGGAGATTTTTCGCCTTATCTTCACCAGTCTGTCCGCCCTGAAAGAAAGGGGTATCGATACCCTCTCCGCAATGAAACACATCTATACGGTGGGACCGGAATATTTCCCGGTATTTGTCTTGAAAAAATCCCCCCTGACCCCGGCGGAGGCCCAAAGCGTGCACCTGAACATGCATGAACGTAAGTATTCAACCCATTCCTCATTTATTCCTTTTATCGAGCAGACAAAGCATGTCATACCCGTGGGCGAGGAAATATATTACGAACACGAGATGTTGAATCAGGCTCTCTATCTCATGGCTCAGGGAAAGGTTTCCCCGGAGGAATTGATCAAGAACGCCAGTTTTGAAGCTAGAGCGGTAACGGATGACAATCCTTTTTTTTATAAGATTGATCGTGGGATACCTCCGGTTATCGTCTTATTAATGATCTTCTCATCGATCGCCATGATATTGGTATGGTGGATCAAGCCAGGCTGTACGAATGAAAGGGATAACCCCCAAAACAATATCCTTTTTCTCCTGCTGTTCTCCCTTCTCGGAATGGGGTTCATGCTGATTGAAATCCCCCTGATCCAGAAGTTTATCCTCTTCTTAGGACAGCCGGTCTATTCCATGGCCGTATTGCTCTTCTCTCTCTTAATCGGGGCCGGGATCGGCAGTTGGGTCGGCGGTACTTTCTGGAAGCAGGGAATAGTTTACAAACTGCGGCTTGCCTCGACGATGGTGGCTATACTGGTTGGAATACATATCCTTTTTCTTCAGCACGTTTTCACTCTCTTCCTGGGTTCACCTTTTCATTCCAGACTTCTGATATCTTTTGTATTGTTATCGCCGCTGGGGTTTTTCATGGGTATGCTTTTTCCCCTTGGTATGATGTTATTGGAAGAAATCGGGCTGAATCAGTATGTACCCCGGATGTGGGGCGTCAATGGGATTGGTTCGGTGTTGGGATCAACTCTCTCCATCGCTTTGGCCATCAGTTTCGGCTTCTCATACGCCATGCTCCTCGGAGCCATACTCTACTTTTCCATATTCTTTCTATTTTCCTTTGGATTTCGAGCTGCCAATGGTCAAACGCAAAATGGGAAATGGATGAATGGAGCTTGAGAAGAGCCTTTCCCTGGGAGCTCTCGGCCCGGATCTCCTCACCATGTTCCTTCACGATCCTCAGGGATATCGCCAGACCCAGCCCGGTTTAGTACGAGAGATAGCAGTCCCTTCTGCGCCTCATTGATCTATCCTGGTTGGGAAGTGGCGGTCCAGGTATTCTTCAAGGAGTTTCTGTGTCAAACCAGTTAAGGAAAATTAAGGGTTGAAGGTTATGAAAAAATCCGGATACAGGCTTTACATATGGTTAATGGTACTCTCAGGGGCTATTCTCACCATTGCACTGGTCATCACTTCTTTCAAGGCCCTTCAGGCGGATAGAAACTTTTCCCGGTTAATCCTAGAAGAAAACAAGACATTCTTGGTTAATACATTGCGCTTTAGCCACGGCATGATGAGGAAAATGGGGACGGAGCGTTACCAAGAATTCATAAATCTCGCACTTAAAAGCAAATTTATTCGTTACCTGGCAATAGTGGACAAGGAAGGGAAAGTTATCGCACAGAGCGAACCAATAAAAGGCTTAAGGGATGAAGGGGCCTATGCTAGTGGTCAGTTAGGGAATGGTATCATCCTCAAGGAGACAAAGGATCTCCTTCTAATCTCCTATGAAGCAACGGAGATCGTTTCCGATCAAATATCCATGGGGCATCATGTCCGTCGAATGGAAACCGAGCGAGGAGACCACAGCCCCGCAGGTTATTACCTGGTAGGCCTGGATATCTCCGACTTCAAGAAGCACTATCACGGTACGGTGGCTCAGACGGTGAGTACAGGAGCAGCGATCCTCCTTTTTGGAATGCTGATTATCGTTTTTTCGGGAATCGTGCAGCGTTACGAGTTGGCCCACCTATCCATCGAAAGACTCCATAAGATTAAAAACGTCTTGGGCAATTTCGTCCCCGCAACCGCGAAACATATCATAGAAAAGGATCCTGAAAGGGCCCTTCTGGAAAAATATATCCATGACGCCACGATCCTTTTCTTGGACATCGAGGGATTTACGACCCTGGTGCAACAGTACCCACAGGAGAGGATTAACCGTGCCATTGAATTCTATTTTTCCCTCTTTTTTGATGTGATCCAGAAAAAAGGGGGGGACATCAACGAGACGGCTGGTGACGGGATGATGGTTATTTTTCTGGATCCCGACCGCAACCAACATGCCCGAAATGCAGTTCAGGCGGCTTTGGAGATTCAAGGGAAATGCAAGGAGGTTTCGACGATTGGGGATGCCGATCTATTCCCCATACGAGTTAATATTGGTATCAGCTCCGGAGAGGTTTATCTGGGGTCGACCAAGATGAGGGGAACCGAAGGGGATCGATGGACATTTACTGCGTCAGGTTCGGTTACCATCTTGGCGGCCCGTCTATCGGAATATGGCCGGGGAGGGCAAATCCTGATTGGAGAGCAAACCGCACGACAGATCGGACAGCTCTTTCCCTTGAAGCATCTGGGGAGGGTTCCTCTAAAAAATGTGAATCATTCCGGCAAAATCTCCCAGATACTGGGCCCTTAAGTTCCATGAAATTTCCGGTGTCCAAAAGGAAGTCCCTGCGTTTTCAAATCCCTATTCTTGACAAGAGCAGTTGACCTCTTTTGGTAAAAAGGAGAGACGAAAATCTCTTCCTCTTCTTGTGAGTCCTTGCCGTCGCTATTTCCCGCATAAAAACTATACACGCTTCAAACGGGAATAAAGGCCATTGGGAATTTTTTATACAGAGGGCGTTTCTGTGAATTCTTAACAAATGAATTATTGAATAAATTCAGATAGTTAAGGGTTCTGATTCTTATCTTTTTGGCATAGTCTTTGCTCTAATAGAGTAAGGACGCTAAATGAAAAATCAACCGCCAAGATGAAGAGGAGTTTTCCGGGCGGTTTCCAAAACAGAAATGGTATCAGAAGGAGTAACATGATGATACAAGGTGCCTATGGTTATGGGCTCTGGCCTGCTGTCATAATCAATGTGGTGCTGATCCTGGGCTTTGCCCTGAGCTTTCTCGCCCCTAAAGGGAAATGGGAGTGGCGCTCCTTGGGAGTGTTTACAGGGTTTTTGGTGGCCCTTTTTTCTGAGATGTATGGCTTTCCCTTGACCATCTATATCCTGACATCGATCCTTGGAAGCAAGTATCCGGTACTCAATCCCTTCTCCCATATAAACGGACATTTGTTTCAAGTACTCCTCGGTGGAGGAGCCATCGTCTTCGGGCTGATCCACGTGGTCAGTAACGGCCTCATGGTAATTGGAATTGTCATCATGGGCAAGGGATGGAAGAAGATCCTCGCTGCGGGGGGAGAGTTGGTGAGTGATGGAATCTACAGCCGAGTGAGGCATCCTCAATATAGTGGATTATTTCTCGTTTCCATTGGGCTGATGATCCAGTGGCCCACGCTGGTTACCGTCCTGCTTTGGCCGATCATGTTCGCAGTCTATTACAGGCTGGCAATGAAAGAGGAAAGGAAAATGATCGAACTTTTTGGGGAGAGATACCTTGCATACAGAAAATCGGTCCCTGCCTTCTTCCCCAGGCTTTTGGCTAAGGATAGGGCGTGGGACGTCTATGACGTGTAATCGTAGGAGTCGAATATCAGGTGATTTAACTTAACCTAGCAATTGATTTTCGCGGGTCCAAGAAACTGGCTAAGGTGGTTGAAGAATCTCAGGAAAGGGAAAAGTCGGTGGCAAGGAATCTTCTTTCCCGCAAAGGAGATTTAGTGAAGCGAATGCCAAACTTCCAGAGCGTTAAGAACAGCTGAATGTTCAAACAATTGAAGAGGAGGAAAGAAAATGAAAAGACAGGTTATCGTTTCCGTTATTTCGTTGATTGTTTTTGTGTTTTTGCTTTCGTCTGGTGAAGGAGTTGCCCATCAAAAAGCCGGAATGACGGGGCAAGGCTTTAGCCCCATGATGGGAGGTGGCATGATGGACCACCGGAAAATGGGTCATTCCCGAGGGGGTTTGAAAACGATTCTCCATCAGTGGGTTCGCCTCCTATTCAGCGAGAAAGAACAACTGGGTCTGACCGACGAGCAACTGGATGAGATTCAGAGCCTGATCAATGCCCACATGAAAACCGCCATCGGAGAAAAAGCCGAGCAGAGGATCATGGACATTGAGCTGAGGGAACTCCTCTTTAGAGATGCGGTGAATTTCATTGAGGTAGAAAAAAGAATCACATCTATTGCCAACTCGAAGGCTGAAATGGATATCGATGGTGTCCGAACCATGGAAAAAGTCAAAAATGTCTTATCAGAAGAGCAACGAAAGAAAATCAAGTCCCTCTTCAGGCCTTTGGTTTTCCCAATGATGGGGCGTCCTTCTGCCCCGTGCATGAGGGGAGAAGGTGCCGGAATGATGGGCCCGGGAAAAAGCGGGATGATGGGCTCGGGAAAAGGCGGGATGATGAGCCAGGGGGGTATGACGGGTCAGGGAGGGATGATGCAAGGCATGATGGGAGGCGGTATGATGCAGGGGCAGTCCGAAATGGGTGTAAGCCCATCATCGCTGAGGAAGACCGATTCGAAGGGACCTGTCACAGTCGAGATTATCTTTGATCCTCAAAAGCAGACAGATGGGGACGAACTCCTTTTTGGGGTGAAGATGAATACTCATTCGGCAGAGGTGGGAGATATTGACCTGGGCCAGCTTTCGGTTCTGAGAAACGAACAGGGGAAAGAGGTCAATCCAAGTGAATGGGCCTCCCCAGGTGGAGGAGGACATCACGTAGAGGGGATGTTGGTTTTTCCCTCGATTGACCCCTCGGGAAGACCTCTCCTGGGGCCTGAAACTCGGTACCTGGAGCTCGTTCTCAGAGACGTGGGTGGAACGGGGGAACGGGTTTTTCGCTGGGATTTCAAGGAATAACGGCCAAGACCTCCACTAGGCAGGTGTATGCTGTGGGATAACCTGAACAAGCAGCTTTGCGAGTAGGATAGACTTTTCTTCTTCTCAGCATGCACTCACAGCCGGCAAGCGCAAAAGACCAAAGGAGGAAAGCATGATTAAGGATCCGGTTTGTGGGAAAAGAATAAATCGGAACAAGGCCCACATCGTTATCGAATATGAAAAAGAAAAATATTATCTCTGTTGCCCCAGTTGTCAAAGCGAGTTTGAGAAAGATCCCCTAAAGTATTTAGCTGGAAGAAAAAAGAAGCAAGAAAGGAAAGGCTGATTACCGAAAAATGTGGAAACAATGGCTAAGTCGATTTCTGGTCCGACATGGTTCTTTCGTCACAGTTTTGGTCGGGACAAGGAATTGTGAGGTGATATGGGTTTTTAGATTCTGTATAATAAATGAGTAAGGAGGAAAGTTATGAGCATCAAGACCCGCAAGGATAGGATATTGGGTAAACTCTTCACACGATTTCCCGCCCTCCTGGAGTGGTGGGCCAAATCGCATGATTTTGTCATCAACGTGGATACCCCCTGGGTCCCGTTACGAAAAGATCCCAAGGACTCTCGAATTGCCCTGGTTACCACCGCCGGTGTTCACCTGCGGTCTCAACCGCCATATGATATGGAGGACAAGGAGGGGGATCCCACTTTTAGGGATATTCCTGCCGAGACACGTATCGACGATTTGATGATTACGCATAACTATTATGATCATCAGGACGCTGATCAAGACATTAACGTCGTTTTCCCTATGGAGAGGTTGAGGGAACTTGAGGCCGAGGGGGCAATCGGAGGAATCGCACCACGGCATTTTTCATTCATGGGGCATATCATTGGCCGTCATATCGATACGTTAGTTAACCGAACGGGGCCGGAAGTAGCAAGGATGTTGAAAACAGACGGTGTTGAGGCCGTTTTCCTAATACCTGCCTGAGGGAATTGCAATCAGTCCGTGGGACTGATTCAAAGGGCCATAGAGGCAGAAGGGATTTCAACGGTCTCCATATCCCTCAACCGGGGTATCACCGAGAAAGTAAAACCGCCGCGGGCTCTGCTGGTGGCTTTTCCCCTGGGCCACCCGATGGGGAACCCTTTTGACAAGGAGCTTCAGAGGCAGATCTTAATGGAGGCGTTGAACCATCTGACGAAGATTACCGAGCCTGGAACGATCGCGGACCTCACGGAA
>CBDUXJ010000107.1:0-7777 GCA_965371165.1 uncultured Syntrophobacterales bacterium
GTACGCCTCATTCCTCAGGATTTGCGCGCCTTGCATCTGGATCTTTTTTCTTTGGCGTCTGATTCCGACTTTTTACGAAATCATCAATATTGACCATGAGACGGGAGGCAAAATCCCGTTGAGGTTGAAAGGGATGGAGAAATTATTGGACCATATAGGTTCGCCGGCTGACCTAAAGGCATTGGAGAAGGATCAATTGCCCCTCTTAGCGGCTGAAATCCGGGAGGAGATCATCAAAACGGTATCATTGACGGGGGGACATCTGGCTTCTAACCTCGGGGTGGTGGAGTTAACCATCGCCCTCCATTATGTCTTCAATTCACCCGCCGATAAGCTGATTTGGGATGTGGGACACCAGTGTTATACTCACAAGCTCTTAACAGGGAGAAGGGGGTCCTTTCATACGTTGAGGCAGTATAACGGGTTGAGCGGCTTCCCCAAGAGGGAAGAAAGCCCCCACGATTGCTTCGATGCGGGCCATAGCAGCACCTCAATTTCCTCAGCTTTGGGAATGGCCGTAGCCAGGTCCCTCAAAGGGGATAACCAGAGGGTTATCGCCATCATCGGAGACGGGTCCATGACGGGAGGTTTAGCCTTCGAAGGGTTAAATCAGGCAGGCCATCAGGGAAAGAACCTCATCGTGGTACTCAACGACAATGAGATGTCCATCTCTCCTAATGTGGGGGCCTTGGCTTCCTACCTGAGCCGAGTCATGACGGGGCGATTCGTGAACCGATTTCGATCGGAGATGAAGGCCTTTTTACAAACCCTTCCGGGGATTGGAAAATCCATGTATAAAATTGCCAAACAGGCGGAGGAGGCTTTTAAAGGGCTTCTCACCCCCGGGTTGCTCTTCGAAGAATTGGGCTTTCAATATTTCGGTCCCATCGAAGGTCATCGATTGGATCATCTCGTTGAGACCCTCTCCAATGTAGCCAAAATGGAGGGACCGATATTGGTCCATGTTTTAACCAAGAAGGGGAAGGGGTATTCTCCTGCAGAGTCCGATCCAGCCCGCTTCCACGGCGTTGGCCCGTTTCATATCGAGACAGGGAAGCTCCATAAGAAGGGAGATGGGCTCCCAACCTATAGCGAGGTCTTTGGGAAGACCTTGGTCCGATTGGCTGAAAAAGACGATAAGATCATTGCCGTCACTGCAGCGATGGAGGACGGAACGGGGTTGAGGGGATATTCAACCCGATTTCTTGAAAGGTTCTTCGACATTGGGATCGCTGAACAGCACGCAGTCACCTTTGCTGCTGGGTTGGCCCTCGAGGGTTTCAGACCGGTGTTGGCCATCTATTCCACCTTTTTGCAGAGAGCATATGATCAGGTTCAACAGGACGTTTGCCTTCAGAATCTACCCGTGGTCTTTGCCTTGGACAGGGGGGGAATGGTGGGGAGTGATGGGCCAACCCACCACGGGCTCTTCGATTTTTCCTATCTCAGACACCTGCCCAATATGGTTGTGATGGCCCCGAAGGATGAAAATGAGTTTCAACATATGATCAAGACCGCCATCGAATGGAGGAAGCCTATCGCCTTTCGCTATCCAAGGGGGACTGGATATGGTGTGAAGATGGACCGGGAGCCGAGATTAATGGAGGTGGGAAAAGGAGAGGTTCTGTTGGAGGGGGACGATGTGCTCATCTTGGCTATCGGGTCCACTGTATACCCGAGCTTAGAGGCGGCCCACAGGTTATTGGAGCATGGAATTAGGGCTTCGGTCATCAACTGCCGTTTCGTGAAACCCCTCGATGGGGAGTTAATTTGCACTATGGCTGAAAGACTGGGGAAGGTCCTCACCGTGGAAGAGAATGTATTGGACGGCGGGTTTGGCAGTGCGGTCCTGGAGCTTTTTCAGGAAAGGGAGCTTTTCGAGGTGAGGGTAAGACGGATTGGGATCCCTGACCGATTTGTGGAGCACGGTCCACAGGAGACCCTCAGGGGAAGGTATGGCATCAATACGGAGGGAATTGCGGAGGTGGCAAGGGAAATGGTCCTGGGGGCCCAGAGGGGAAAGCACCGCGTTACGGAATTTGGAAAAAGAATTATCCTTAGATGAAGAGGCGCGAACGGCTGGATAAACTCTTGGTGGACAAGGGACTCGTTCAATCCCTGGAGAGAGCAAAGACCATTATTCTGGCTGGTATGGTTATGGTGGGCGATCGAGTAGTTGACAAGGCGGGAAGCCTCGTGAATCCCGATTTGCAAATTCGGATCAGAGGGAGTGATCATCATTATGTGAGCCGGGGAGGACTTAAGCTGGAAGAAGCCCTCCGGGGGTTTCAGGTAGACCCGAAGGGGAAGGTAGGCATGGATGTAGGGGCGTCGACGGGGGGATTTACCGATTGTTTACTCCAAAAGGGAGCGAAGAGGGTATATGCAGTCGACGTGGGCTATGGGCAGCTGGCCTGGAAACTGAGGAACGATCCACGAGTGGTGAACCTCGAAAGGAAAAATATCCGCTATTTAAAGCCCCAGGAGGTGGGGCAGAAGGTGGATTTGGTGGTTATTGATACCTCTTTCATATCGGTGGTGAAATTCCTCCGCAATATACTTCCCATGATGAGCGATGGAGGGGAGATAGTGGCCTTATTAAAGCCACAGTTTGAGGTGGGAAGAGGGGAGGTTGGAAAAGGTGGGGTGGTGAGGGAAAGGCCGAAACATCAGCAGGTTCTGGATCGGATCTCCCATTTTTCGGGGTCAATTGGTTTAAAGGTTAGGGGAACGATGGAATCTCCCCTGTTGGGGCCAAAGGGTAATAGGGAGTTCTTCATCCACCTTGAGAAGATCCCGAAGGCATAAAGCGGACAGAGGCGGATGCATCATTTCCGATAAGGGTTATGGGCACACCAAGGGTCCCGAAGCCAACTAAGCTGACGATGAGTTTGATTTCAGCCGAGGATGGGATATTGATGAGGGCCGTGGAGGATCTGAAGTCCATCTGTGGAGAAGTCGATCTCCTCAGCGATTTGTTCCCCTTTGATTTCACGAGGTATTACGATAAGGAGATGGGGACCCCGCTCTTCAGGAGGTTTATCGCCTTTAAGGAACTGGTTCAAAGGGAGGCCCTCGCGGACATCAAGAAGAGGACGAATGGAGTTGAGGAGAGATACTCTCGCGATGGATGCAGGAAGGTGAACATAGACCCGGGGGTTCTCTCAGAGGAGAATTTGGTCTTGGCCACTACCAAGGGCTTTGCTCATCGCGTTTATCTTCGGGATGGTATTTATGGAGATCTGACGCTTATTTTTCGGAACCGCTCCTTTAGACCGCAAGAGTGGACATACCCCGACTATCGTCAAAAGGAGGTTATTGAACTGATGAATGGACTCAGGAGGAGCTACTTAAGACAGTTGAAGGGAGAAGGGGCGTAGCATGATCAGGAGTATGACTGGTTATGGAATAGGGCAGAAGGTCATTTCTCTGGGAAGGGTTACTGCCGAGGCGAGATCACATAACCACCGGTATCTCGATATCAGTTTGAGGTTGCCCAAGAAATTATATCCCCTTGAGACTCGGATTAAGAAGATGGTAAAGGCTCATTTTTCCAGGGGACGGTTTGATATCTCCATCGAGATGGATTCCGGGGGGAAAGATCAATTCAAGCTCGAGCCCAACATCGAGGTAGCTCAGTTGTACGTGCATGCCCTTGAAAGCTTAAAGTCCAAGCTCAACATAACGGGGGAGGTCACTCTCGATCTCGTTTCGCGGGTAAAGGATGTCATCACGGCGAAGGAGGTAGAGGGGGATGTCAACCCCCCTTGGGAAGAGATATCGGGGGTTTTGCTGAGCTGTCTGGATGCCCTTGAGGCAATGAGGGAAAGTGAGGGAAGAAACTTGTTCCTCGATCTGGAAGGGAGGTTGAAACGGATCGCCCGCCATATGGAGGAGGTGAAGGGGCGATCTCCATTGGTGTTAGAGGCTTATCGCAGGAGGCTCTCGGAGCGGCTTGCCGAGATGGCAGAAGGGGTGGGAATCGACAGCTCGAGGCTTAATCAAGAGGTGGCGTATTTCGCAGATCGGAGCGACATCACTGAAGAGGTGGTTCGGATCGATAGCCATCTGGGGCAATTCGGTCAAATGTTGAAATCGGATGAACCCATAGGCCGAAAGATGGAATTCTTACTCCAAGAGATCCACAGGGAGGTGAATACTGTCAGCGCCAAAGCCAATGATGTCGTCATCTCTCAGAAGGTGGTAGAAATCAAAGGGGAACTGGAGAGGATGAGGGAGCAGATTCAGAATATCGAGTAAAAGGGCGATGATTTTCACTATGGAGGTTGTGTATGGTTCCTAAACTATTAAATATCGGTTTTGGGAACGTTGTGGTGACTTCAAGGGTGGTCGCCATCGTCACTCCAAGTTCAGCTCCCATAAAAAGGCTAAAGGAGGGGGCAAGGGAGGCCGGGATGCTGGTGGATGCAACCCAAGGAAGGAGGACCCGTTCCATCATCATCACCGATAGTAATCACGTTATCCTTTCGGCTGTCCAGGCGGAGACGGTAACCCAGCGGTTCATTTCCGATGAAAAGGAGGGATGATTTCGGAAAGGGCTTGGGGATGAAGAGGGAAGGATTGCTCTATATTGTTTCGGCTCCCTCAGGGACTGGGAAGACGACTTTACTGAAACGGGTAATGCATTATTTCCCCGATATGCGGTTTTCCATTTCTTATACCACGAGGCCTCCAAGGTCTGGCGAGAGGGATGGAGAGGATTATCATTTCATCTCCCCACAACAATTTCAGCAGATGGTGGAGAAGAGGGCCTTTGCGGAATGGGCAGAGGTTTTGGGCAACCGATATGGTACGGCCCTGGATTCCATACGGGAAAGTCGATCCCAAGGGGTCGATCTGATATTAGATATTGACAGTCAGGGAGCGAGGCAGATAGAGGAACGCTTCAATGGTGGGGTTTTTATCTTCATATTGCCCCCATCCTTGGAGGTATTGAAGCAGAGGTTGAAGGCCAGAAAGGTCGATGGGCAGGATGTAATTCAGTTTCGGGTGGCTCAAGCCAGGGATGAAATGAAGCAAGCGAGATGGTATGATTACATCATCGTCAACGATAGGATCGAGGAAGCCGCCGAACAGTTGAAATCCATCATCATCGCCGAACGATGCCGGCGGGACAGGGTTTTAGAATGGATTGGCATTAACAAACTTTAGCATTGGGGGAGAGACATGGCGAGGATTACCGTAGAGGATTGTTTAGAAAAGGTGAACAGTCGTTTTGAGCTGGTGGTGTTGGCTGCAAGGCGGGCAAAGATGCTCATAAGAGGGGCAAAACCAGTGGCCGAATCGACCAATCGGGCCATTGTAACTGCCCTCAGGGAAGTGGCAACGAGAAAGGTTTACCTCGGTGAACCCCCCGAAGAGGAGAACGGAGAGGGCAATGTGGGACAGATTGAGGAATAGCCCTTACGTGCTAGGACTTCGGTTTCACCTAAGAGACCGGTTTTCACCTCGATCCTCTGACCTCAATTCCTTCTTGCCTTGATCTCCTCATCGATTCCCAGGTCCCTTAATCATCAACCCACTCCTTTGGGGGTGGAAGGGGACCGTGCCTCTCCCCGCAAAGAGGAGTTGCAAGATACCACTTCGGATCCAATTGTCCTCATCTTTTTTCATCTTAACATCATCCATCTTTTATGATATTAACATATTAAGAGAGATTATGCTTTCCTCGGAGGAATCATGCCGGCAAATTTGCCACCACAATACTTTGAGGTGGAAAGGCGATATCGAGAGGCGAAGGCAACCCCGGAAAAGATTAAGGCCTTAGAATCGATGTTGGCGATCATGCCCAAGCATAAGGGTACGGACAAACTTCGAGGGCAACTCAGAAGCAGGCTCTCAAAGCTAAAATCGGAATCGGAGAAAAAAGGGGGAGCGGAAAGGAAAGCATCTATATTCATTGTGAAACGAGAGGGAACGGCCCAGGTTCTGCTCCTGGGATTTCCCAGTGTGGGGAAGTCCCAATTAGTTTCTGCCCTTACCAATGCGAACGCGGAAGTTGCCGATTATCCGTTCACGACGCGGAAGCCTCTTCCCGGAATGATAGCCTTTGAAAATATTCAAATTCAATTGGTTGATGCCCCACCAATCAATTTCGAGATTGGCGAAGCCTGGTTGTCTCTTATGGTGAGGAATGCCGATGCCATTATCATTATGGTGGGCTTGGATACCGACCCATTAGCTCAAATGGAGGGGGTTGTGACCAGATTGGAGGGGATTCGAATTAAACCTATTGGCTTAGAAGACGAGGCAATTCAAGGAGGAGAGGAGGGCGTCTTTGAGCCAAAAAGAGCCCTGATTGCGGCAAATAAGCTGGATCTTGAAGGGACTCAGGAGAAGGGTGATATGCTGAGGCAAAGATCTGGGCGCTCCTTCCCGGTTTTCCCCCTTTCTGCCCAAAAGGGGATTGGCCTGGAGGAATTGAAGACGGGAATTTTTGAGGCCTTGGGTATCATGCGAGTATATACGAAGCCTCCGGGGAAAAACCCCGACTTCAGTGAACCCGTTATCCTCAAAAAGGGGGGCACTGTTGAGGATGCGGGATATTCCGTGCACAAGGACTTCGTGAGAAAGATGAAGTTCGCCCGCATATGGGGATCTGAGAAATATCAGGGGCAGATGGTAAAAAAGGATTACGTCCTGCATGATGGGGATGTTATCGAATTCCATACCTAATCCCGGAAAAAGGTCGCCCTGAGCGCTACATTATGCAGTGTTGCAGTCAAACAAGGAATAAATCCTAAAGTCGCTTGGCTCCGAACCCTAAATACGAATATCTAAATCCTAAACGTTTTGGTTATTTGATCATTAGTGTTTTGTATTTGTTTAGCATTTCCCTTTGGGGCTTCGGTCATTTGAATTTGTTTAGAGTTTAGAAATTAGTATTTGGAATTTGCTTGTATTCCTTGAAGAGCGACTTTTTCAGAGATATGTTCGTATATTGCCGACATGAATAGGGAGTTCCCGAGCGCCCTCAAATCGGGATAGAAGGTTGGTTCAGGGGTGAGAAGCTTGTAGGTTTCAAGGCCTCTTTGAAGCGTCCAACAAACCTTGATGGAAGGGTTTTTTTAGAGGTCCTGAGGAGAAGTGATGAAACGATGGAGAGGGGTTGAGAGGAGGAAATTGTTGCGCTTGAATTCCCCTCTGCCAGTCCAGTTCAACCTGTATCATGTTCTGGGCAGACGGGAAACCTCGAGGTGGTTGGAAGGGATGATCTCCAACGTTTCCTTCGGGGGAATTTGCCTTGAGACCAATGTGGTCTTGGTAGATGGTTCGCATATATTCTCCGAGGCGATGACAGAGGAGAAGAGGATAAAAATGGAGATCGATCTGCCTCCCGAATCGGAGAGGATGACGGCCATGGGGAAGGTGATTTGGTATGATCTCAGTTCATCTGGCTCGCCTTACCGGTTTCGGGCTGGCATTTATTTGACGGAAATGGATGGGAAGTCCAAGGAGATATGGAGTCGATTCCTTACAACCCTCCGGAAATAGGTCGCCGGTTTTTATTCCTTCCGTTCCCCCGCACATTTCGTTATATCCTATCAAAAAATTATTGGCATGCTAATTGCTTTAACTAAGCCTTTGTTGGGCCCGTAAGGGGTATCTTTCGAGGAGGAGATTTGACGGCTTCGTAAAAAGTCCATCTGCCGTTCGACATGCTCACGGCCCTGAGCAAAGCCGAAGGGCTGCGTTGCGTTACATCCCCTGCCCTGTTAAATTGAAGGCAGCCGTATCAATAGATATGGGATATAGA
>CBDUXJ010000108.1:0-7762 GCA_965371165.1 uncultured Syntrophobacterales bacterium
TGTTCGTCGTCAAAGAGGCATTCGGCCAGCGCCCGGGCCAGTTCCGTTTTGCCGGCTCCCGTGGGCCCCAAGAAGATGAAGCTCCCGATGGGACGGTTGGGATCCTTGATACCTGAGCGAGCCCGGAGTATGGCATCGCTTACCACCTGCACCGCCTCGTCCTGGCCCACCACGCGTTTGTGGATTCCATCCTCCAATTGCAGAAGCTTCTGTCGCTCCCCCTCCATCAGCTTGCTGACCGGAATCCCGGTCCAGCGGCTCACCACCTCGGCAATATCCTCTTCATCCACCTCCTCTTTTAACAAAGCCTTCTGTCCCCTCCTCTCCTCGAGGGCTGCCTCTTGCTCTTTGAGCTTCTGCTCGATGCCGACCAGCTTTCCGTACTTCAATTCGGCCGCGCGATTGAGGTCATAGTCCCTTTCGGCCTGCTCGATCTGAATCTTCACCTGCTCGATCTCCTTTTTAAGGGATCGAAGACTCGAAATGGCCCCCTTCTCGATCTCCCACTGGGCCTTGAGGGAATCGGCCTGGGACTTGAGATCGGCCAGCTCTTTTTCCAGCTTTTGCAGTCTCTCCTTGGAAGGGGCGTCTTTCTCCTTTTTCAGGGCCTCTCGTTCAATCTCAAGTTGCATCACCCTTCGGATAATCTCGTCAAGCTCCGAGGGCATGCTGTCGATTTCGGTCCTGAGCTTGGCCGCGGCCTCATCCACCAGGTCGATGGCCTTGTCGGGAAGGAATCGGTCGGAAATGTACCGGCTGCTTAAGGTAGCGGCAGCCACCAGGGCCGAGTCCTTGATGCGGACGCCATGGTGTACCTCATAACGCTCCTTCAACCCCCGTAGAATAGAGATGGATTCCGCCACGTCGGGCTGATCCACCAGTACCGTCTGAAATCTCCGCTCCAGGGCCTTATCCTTCTCCACGTGCTTTCGATATTCGTTCAGGGTCGTTGCCCCAATACAGTGGAGTTCTCCCCTGGCCAGCATGGGTTTCAGGATGTTACTGGCATCCATAGCACCCTCAGCAGCACCAGCGCCGACCACGGTGTGAAGCTCGTCGATGAAGAGGATGATCTGGCCTTCCGCTTCCTGAATCTCCTTGAGCACGGCCTTCAGCCTCTCCTCAAACTCGCCCCGATACTTGGCCCCGGCAATCAAGGCCCCCATGTCCAGGGCGATGAGGCGGCGATTCTTTAAGCCCTCAGGAACATCCCCCCTGATCATCCTAAGGGCCAATCCCTCCGCGATGGCCGTTTTTCCCACACCCGGATTCCCTATGAGGACGGGATTGTTCTTGGTCCTTCGCGACAGGATCTGGATGACCCGCCGAATCTCTTCGTCCCTCCCGATGACGGGGTCGAGTTTGCCCTGGGAGGCCATCTGGGTTAGGTCACGACCGTAGCGTTCCAAGGGCTGATAGGTCTCTTCAGGGGTCTGACTGGTCACCCGCTGATGACCACGAATGGATTCAAGGGTCTTCATCAGATTGTCGCGGGAGAGACCGGCACGGGAGAGGATCTGGCCCACGGAGCTCGAGTCCCCCTCCTCGACCATGGCCATGAGGAGATGTTCTACGCTCACGTATTCGTCCTTCAGATTGCCCGCCTCTCTTTGTGCCGCGTCCAAGAGTCGACTCAACCTCTGGCTCATATACATTTGGCCGACCCCGGCACCTGAGACCTTAGGTAGATCCGCGAGGTGATTTTCGATGGGAGTCCTTACTTGCTGAACCGGGATGTTCATGGTGGTCAGTATCTTGGGAACCAATCCCTCCCCCTGTTCCAGAAGAGCGAGAAGAAGGTGCTCCGGATCGATCTGCTGATGATTATATCGTCCTGCGATCATCTGGGACGATTGCAGGGCCTCCTGGGTTTTCTCGGTCATTCTGTTGACATTCATCGAATTTCCTCCTGAACGAGCCCTTTACGAGGCAAAATATTCTCTCTATAGCTAAAATGTAATCATTAAGGTCCCTATTTCAAGTTTGACGGCTTCGTAAAAAGCCCATCTGCCGTTCGACATGCTCACGGCCCTGAGCAAAGCCGAAGGGCTACGTTGCGTTTCATCTTTAGTCACTGCGGCGTACTGGTAAGTACACCTCATTCCTAAAGATTCGCGCGCCTTGCATCTGGAGCTTTCTACTGTGCCGTCTGGTTTATGACTTTTTACGAGACCATCAAGTTTGTAACGCCTGAAGGTTCCGGGGTATCTGAAGAGAGATAGAATTTCCTCTATGGGGAAATGGCTATGCCCTTTTCGGGGGATTACATCATCCAGCCGCCCGTCACTTCAATTGTTGCCCCAGTAATGTAACTCGATTCATCGGAGGCCAGAAAGGCCACTACATTGGCGATTTCCTCTGGCCTTGCCATTCGCCTCAAAGGTGTCGCATCGATGATCATCTTCTTATACTTTTCCGGCATTCTTCTGATGGTAGGTGTATCCGTCAAACCCGGGAGAACGGTGTTGACAGTGATATTGCTCTTACCCAATTCCTTTGCGACGCTCTTGGTAAGGCCTATTATTCCCCCCTTTGCCGCGCTATAGCTGATGGCGGCAATCCCTCCGGATTTGCCAATGATGGAGGAGATATTGATGATCCTCCCATACCTTCTCCTGATCATCATTGGGGCCAAGGCCTGGATGCAATTCAATGTCCCCTTGAGATGGACGTCCAGTACGGCCTCCCAATCCTTTTCCGTCACTTTGAGAAGGGTAGCCCCCCTATCGAAGCCAGCGTTGTTGACCAAGATATCAACCTTTCCGAAGATGGTCAGCACCTCTTCACATGCTCCTTGGACCTGCTCTCTGTTTGCTACATCGACCGCATAGGCCGTGCACCTTCCGCCAAGGCCCTTGGACTCTTCTGCGGTCTCCGTGCAGGTTTCCCTATTGATATCGAATAGAGCAAGATCGGCGCCTTCCGTGGCGAATTTGAGGGCTATAGATTTGCCTATTCCCTGCCCTGCCCCCGTGACAAGGGCGACTTTTCCCTTGAGCTTCATGAATGTCTGCCCATGATCATCGATCCCCATATGTCTCGGAGATGTCTATCTATCCCAACCGGCTGACCCTAGGGTATCATTATCACTGATTTTTCTCAATATTTGGGCATATTTTCCGTCATACTCGCTTCAATTTAATGACCTTGGTGGCTTCGGACCTGGTTGTTTTTTATCCCTCCCAGCCTCTAAAGGGCTGGCCTCCCCCTTCCGTTCGGCTGAGCCCTTCGGTCTGCCCTCGGCCATGAGCCCTCGGCGTGAGCTCGGTCGAACGCTCGGGCCGAATGGAGCTCAGGGTCGAAGACTCACGATGTAGCCTGCTTACCTTCGATGGGTACCCCACTTCTCCAGCAAATTACGTTCATGGACAACGGCGTTCTCCAGAGACTCAGCAAGCTCCAACTCAATTTATCTTGCTTTTTCGAAAAAAATTATCTATCATGAAGGTCTCGGCGATTTTTCCTTCTTGCGTGGCCATTGCAAAGCTCAGGGGCAAAGCATGAAAAGGAGTTTTATTCTTATCGTTATCACCGTAGCATCTCTGTTTTCCGGGGGGATTGCCATTTCCCAGGAGGCCTCGATCGAGGGCCTGACCGTAGCGCTGAATGGGCAGATGGAGGTGAGTTTCTCCTTAATAAATTGCTGTACGGAAAAGATGGAGGAGGCGATCCAAAGCGGCGTTCCTACAACGTTAACTTTCCGAGTTAAAGTATACCGTGTGAGGAGCTTCTGGCCGGATAAAAAGATGGCTTCCCTTGTATTCAAACACAGCATCAAATATGACAATATAACAAAGGAATACCAGTTCCATTTTGAGGAAAGCGACCATAAGCTTTCCGTTAAGGACTTTAAGAAGGCCAAGGAGATCATGGCTAAGGTAAATGGGGCAAAGCTCTTGCCGACGAATCGACTCGAAAAGGGCCGGAAATATTACCTCGATGTTAAGGCGGAGGTCGACCCCGTTCGATTGCCCTTCGGCCTGCAATATATCTTCTTCTTCCTCTCTTTTTGGGATGTGGAGACGGATTGGGTCAGGTATGAGTTTACCTATTAGGTTATTATTGGGTTATTAAGCCTTTTCATGGCGTAGGGCCCTTCAGTGGGGAGAAGGCATGGTGGACCGAGATCTTTATGGGGAAAGGGAATCCAAGAAGCGGAGAAATGAATTCTATATCATCATGATCATTTCCCTGCTCATCGTCACCTTTTTCTATTTTGTGATGCGGCTTCCCCAGATAAGCGGGGATATTCCCATCGCCTATAATATCATCGTACTCACCTTCATCAACGTCAATGTTATCCTCTTGCTCCTTCTCATCTTCTTAGTCATCCGAAATTTGGTCAAGCTGATCTTCGAGAGGAAACAGCGGATTTTAGGAGCGAAACTTAGGACTAAATTGGTGGCGGCCTTCGTCAGTCTTTCCCTGGTTCCAACCCTATTGCTGTTTTTTGTGGCCGTTGGATTTATTACCAGCAGCATGGAGAAATGGTTCAGCGTCCAGGTGGAGCAATCACTCCAGGGATCCTTAGAGGTTGCCCAAACGTATTACCGCGATTTCGCCAGCAATGCCATTTATTACGGGCGGCAAATCAGTCAGAGCATTTCAAATAGAGATCTGGTTGAGGGTAAGAAAACCGATGGGCTGAAGAAATTCATGGAGAGGAAGAGAATCGAATATAACTTGGGAATTATCGAGATCTTTTCCAAAGACTTGAAGCAAGTTGCCATGGTAACCGATGCGGACATCCCGGACAATCCGCTTCCCGAGCCAAGCAGGGAGCTTCTCGAGGAGAGCCTTAAGGGGAAGGAGGTCTCAAAGACCCGAGTCCTGGGAAGCGGGGAGCTTATCACGGGGGTAGTTCCCATCTATGCCTCCCCTTCCGGGAAGGGGAAAGTCATTGGGGCCGTTGTTACCAACTTCTATGTTCCCAAGAGCTTGGCGGCCAAAATGGTGGAGATTTCTAAGGCCTTCAGAGATTATACGCACCTGAAAATCCTCAGGAAGCCCATTAAATTGAGTTATCTGATGTACCTATTGATGGTCACCTTGCTGATCATCTTTTCGGCAACATGGTTTGGATTCTATTTGGCCAAGGGGATAACGATTCCCATTCAACAGTTTGCGGAGGGAACGGAGAGGGTGGCAAGCGGTGATCTCGATTTCCACATCGATATCGCTGCGAAGGACGAAATTGGACAGCTTGTCAACTCCTTCAACAAGATGACCCATGACCTGAAGACAAGCAAGGAGCAGTTGGAGAAGACCAATATCGATCTGGAGCGACGAAAGGAATACATGGAGGTTATTCTGAAAAGCATTGCTGCCGGGGTAATCTCCATCGATAAGGAAGGCAGTATCAGCACCATCAATAAATCGGCAGAGCGGATGCTGGGCATTGAGGGGGATAGAGTTTTGGGAAGACGGTATCGGGAAGTCTTGGACCCCGAATATCGGGAGGCAGCCAAGGAGTGGATCCGGGAAATCAATTCCACGCGGAAGAATACCATAGAAAAGCAGGTTACCGTCACCTCTAAGGGGCAAACCCTCACCCTGTTGGTTCACATCACCGTCCTGAGAAGTCAAACGGGGAGCTTTATGGGGATCGTAGCCATCTTCGATGATCTAACCCAATTGGTCAAGGCCCAAAGGGTTGCCGCATGGAGGGAAGTCGCCCGGAGAATCGCTCATGAAATCAAAAACCCCTTGACTCCCATTCAGCTTTCAGCTCAACGCTTGAGAAAACGGTATGGAGACAAGCTGATGGAGGATGGGGCCGTATTCGATGAATGCACCAAGACGATCATGAAACAGACCGGTGAGCTTAAAGAACTGGTTAATGAGTTCTCCAATTTCGCCAGGATGCCGGCGGCAAAGCCCGCCCCCAATAATTTGAGCGAGATCATCAATGAGGTTTTACTCCTCTTCAAACAGGCCCATAAGGATATTACATTCGAACATACCTGCGAGGATGGGATCCCCATCATGAATTTGGATCGGGATCAGATCAAACGGGTAATGATCAACCTCTTCCATAACGCAGTTTCGGCGATAGAGATCACCGGCAATGGAGGAGAGGTGGGGGTGAGGACCGGTTACAACGATGAGCTTCAAATGGTCACCACCGAGGTCAGCGATACGGGTTGCGGTATACCGGAGGAGGACAAGGCGAGGTTGTTCGAGCCCTACTTTTCGACGAAAAAATCCGGCACGGGCCTGGGGCTCGCCATTGTGAATACCATCATATCGGATCATAATGGATACATCAGGGTAAAGGATAACCTGCCCAAGGGGACCAAATTCATTATCGAATTGCCGATGGGAGTATAAGTAAGGCTTCACCCTGGTCATATGTAAACCACTGAAAAATCAAATAGATAGAATACCGTTTTTGTGCTATACTTAGATAAGTAGCCTTCACGCGAAGCTCCATTCGGAACAGTTGGGAGGGCCAAAAAAGGGGGTTCACGGGGAATGTTGGAAGAAGTAGGGGTTGTCCTAAGGATGGAAGGGGAATTGGCCATCGTTAAGACGAAACGGAGTTCCATGTGTGATGGGTGTCATTCTGGTGGATTTTGCAAGGTTTTGGGGGGGGACTCGGATATGGAGGTGGCGGCGCGAAATGAAGTGGGTGCCAAGGTGGGAGATGAGGTTCGGGTGACCGTCGCTTCCAAGACCTTTTTGAAGGCTTCTTTTTTGGTTTACATGGTGCCGGTAACGGCCCTAATTCTGGGCGCGCTGTTGGGGACCACGCTGGGCCCTTCTCTCTACCCAGGGGCAAGCTCAGATTTTCTACCTGTGGTCTTTGGATCCATCTTCTTTTTCCTGAGCTTTGTTCTGCTGAGGATATGGGGGAAGGGAATCAAAAAGGACGAAGGGTATTGTCCCGTGATTGCGGAGATCTTATATGGAAAAGCTTATCTGCACCAATAAAAAGGCCCGCCGAAATTACGCCATTGATGATACCTATGAGGCCGGTATGGTGTTGATGGGTACTGAGGTGAAGGCCTTGAGACAGGGGAAGGCCCACCTGAAGGACAGTTACGCACGCATAAAAGACGGCGAAATCTTTCTGGTGGATACCCATATTAGCCCTTACAGCCATGGAAATCAGTTAAACCATGAACCCGACCGGACCAGGAAGCTTCTGATGCACAAAAGGGAAATCAGAAAGCTCTATGGTAAAACCAGGGAAAGGGGGTTTACCCTTGTTCCCCTGAGAATCTATTTTAAGGACGGGAAGGCCAAAGTTGAAATCGGACTCGGTAAGGGTAAGAGGCTCTACGACAAAAGGGAGGATCTCAAAAGGAAGGCCATGGAAAGGGAGGTGGCGCGAAGCTTCAAGGGGAAGAGGATAAGATAGGAAGTTTGAGGCTAGAGGTTAGAGGTAAGAGGCAAATAAAAAAGGGGGGCGAAAAGGGTTCGACGGAGGTAATTGAGGCTGGAATGGCATGCCGAGGTCCTATCTGCTCGTTAAACAGATGGGGACTTAAATAACCGGAACCGATTACGGTTATGCCTACGCCTAATTAAGGCGTAGCGTCCCTTCGGTTTTCTCCTGTGGAATCGAAAGGGATGTCATCTCAACAGGATAGTCCCTCCCCCGATGCTTATAAGGGGAGGGGCGAAGCCTCCTAAGCTAGCACCTCGGAGATCCTGCCCGTGGGAGTTTTGAGGTGTGAACCCAAAAACACGGGGTAAGCATGTAGATATTCCAGAGGAATGCCTTCGGACGCGGGTTCGATTCCCGCCGCCTCCACCA
>CBDUXJ010000109.1:0-7742 GCA_965371165.1 uncultured Syntrophobacterales bacterium
CTATTTTCCCTTAACTGAGAAAAATGGAAAGATGGCGACTGCTGGATACGGGAATCAGAACCGCCGCTGAGAATATAGCCTTCGATGAAGCGATTCTGACCGCTAAAGGGGAGGGAGTTACCCCCAATACCGTCCGCTTCCTCCAGTTCAATCCGGAGGCAGTACTCGTGGGTTACCATCAGAGCGTTGATCAAGAGGTTCGAACCCCTTTCTGCCGAAGGCATCACATCGACATCAACAGGAGGATAACTGGTGGAGGAGCGATCTTTTTCGACAAGAGCCAAATCGGATGGGAGATCATCGCTTCGAAGGGAGATCTTAAATTCACTGTTCCTCATGAGGAAGTGTTCCAAGAGATGTGTGAACCGGTTATCCAGGGACTGAAGCGATTGGGGATCGAGGCCCGTTATCGTTCGAAAAATGACATCGAGGTGAATGGGAGAAAAATTTCGGGAACCGGGGGGACGGAACACAAGGGGGCCTTTCTCTTTCAGGGAACGCTTTTGGTAGATCTTGATCTCGAGAAGATGCTTCGGGCCCTGAGGATTCCCACCGAGAAATTGAGGGATAGGGAGATCGATTCCCTGGGGGAGAGGCTGACCTGTCTGAGGCAGGAATTGGGGTTGCTCCCCCCAGTGAGAGAGGTGAAAGAGGGGCTGAAACGGGGATTCGAGGAGGTTTTCCATATCGATTTGGTGGTGGGCGGATTGAATGAAACGGAGAAAAATCTCTTCGCGGAATTTTTGCCGAAATACCAATCAGATGAGTGGATCCATTTGATCAAGAATCCTTCAGAGGGAAAGCAGATTCTCCAGGGAACTCATAAGTCCAAAGGAGGATTAATTCGGGTATTCCTCGCATATGATTTGAAGAGGGAGATGATTTCGAATATTCTGATCACAGGGGATTTTTTCGTCTTTCCCCAAGGGGCCATTTATGATCTGGAGGCCAGGCTCAAAGACTGCCGTCGCCATATGGTACCGGATGTGGTCCGGAAATTCTTCATGGAAAAGGACTCCTATATTCCCCATGTAAGTCCAGAGGATTTTTCCAAAGCCATCGGGTCGGCTTTGGAAAAGGCGGACTTCGCAAGATATGGATTATCCTTTTCCGAGGCAAACCGAATATTCACGGTCAATGGAAGATTCAGGGAAATCTTGAAAAAGGACATAAACCTGCTCCTCCTCCCTTATTGTGCAAAACTTCCCGATTGTCGGTTCAGGCATAAGAAGGGATGTGCGGAGTGTGAGAGATGTGACGTAGGTTATGCCTACAATCTTGGAAGGGGGTATGGTCTCATTCCTGAAAGTATCCAGAGCTTTGAAGACCTGATGAGGACGCTGTTGAAATATCGGTCGAAGGAGTTTCAGGCTTTCATTGGATGTTGTTGTGAGCAATTTTTTATCAAGCACAAGGGTGATTTTGAGAGAATCGGGATGCCCGGGATTTTGGTCAATATTGACAACGAGACGTGTTATGATCTCGGGAAAGAACGGAAGGCCTATTCCGGGGATTTCGAAAATCTCACCCGTTTGAAACTGGATCTACTGGAAAAGGTGATCAAGGCAAGGGGGGGGCATCTTCGTGAAGGGGACCGTGCGATATGATCTTTTGGTTATTGGAGCCGGTCCTGCGGGTACGACGGCGGCAAGGGCAGCCGCCCAAGACGGGATGAAGGTTCTGGTGATCGATAAGAAGGCGGCAATTGGTGAACCCGTTCAATGCGCTGGTTACGTCCCAAAATTCATCAGGAAAGAGGTGGGCTTTGACAAGGGATGCATTATTCAAGAAGTGGATAGGATGAAAACGTATTTGCCCAATGGAGATCGAGTGGAGATGGCCGCTCCGGGGTATATGCTCGATAGGATAATGCTCGATAGGGATCTCGCATTGGCTGCTGCGGAAGCTGGGGCGGATATAAACCTTGGGACTGCGGCGTTATCCCGCCGAGGTAACGTGGTTCTGGCGAAGAGGAAAGGGGAGAAGATCGAGATTAGGGCAAGGGTTATCATTGGGGCCGATGGTCCTAGGTCCACGGTAGGTAAATGGATTAACCAGGTAAACTCCGACTTTATATCCGCGGTTCAAGTAGAAGTCCCATTGAATGAGAACATGAATTGTACCGAAGTCTATTTCAATTTAGAGTACACTGGTGGGTACGGTTGGCTCTTTCCCAGGGGAAGGAAGGCGAATGTAGGAATAGGGGTTAAGATCCGTTCGGGGAGAAGGCCTGTGGATGTTCTGAGGTCCCTTCTGGGAAGATTAAAAGCTGAGGGAAGGGTAGAGATCGATGGGGAATTATGCCTGACCAGGGGCTTAATTCCCGTCAATGGATATCTGGCCAAGACCCACGTGAAGAATATACTCCTGGTTGGAGATGCAGGGGGTCAGGTTAACCCAATGACTGGGGTGGGGATTTTCTCCGCCGTTTGTTGTGGACATATGGCTGGATTGACTGCGGCAAGCGCGATCAGAAGGGGAACCCCAAACGAGTTAGGGGAATACGAGATCGAGTGGCACGAATTATTCGGAGACTCCTTGAGTAGGGCACGGGAGAAGAGGAAGTATTTGGAGAGCCGTTGGAATGAGCGTGATTTTGAGTCGGCGTTGCGAAAAACGTGGATGGCCTTTGGGTAGAATAATAACCTATTTCCACTGAGAAGGGAATCGGGAGTAAATATGGATTACGAGAAGAAGGAGAGCCCGAAATATATCAGATTGAGCCTCGCGGCAGCCCTAACCCTGGGGTTTAAGAATGGATCCTTTTACAGGAATGCCAAGCTCTCCTGTATTAACTTACTCTTGACATACGGGAATGGCTGTATGGGAAATTGTGCTTACTGTGGGCTTTCCGGAAAGAGACCGGGATCGTTTCATGAGAAGAGCTTCATCAGGGTAGAATGGCCGGCCGTGAAATTTGAGGAAGTCCTAAATCGGGTTGAGGAGAGAAGGGATAGGGTGAAAAGGATATGCCTGTCGATGATTACGAATGTAAGGGCCCCTTCGGATCTGATCAGGATGGCCCATTGGATCCGGGGATTCCGAGAAATTCCCCTTTCCCTCTTGATCACTCCCACGATCCTCACGGATAAAGACCTGATAGAGTTTAAGGACATAGGGGCCGATCGGTTGGGGATAGCCATCGATGCGGCAACGGAAGGCCTCTTCGAAAAGTATAGGGGAAAAGGGGTAAATACACCTCACCGATGGGACCGTTATTGGTCCTTCTTTGAACAATCAGTGAAAATATTCGGGGAAAATCACGTCGGAAGCCATCTCATAGTTGGTTTAGGGGAGACGGAGAAGGAGATGGCCGAAACCATCCAAAAGGTGAAAGACCTGGGAGGAACCACCCACCTCTTTTCCTTCTATCCCGAAAGCGGTTCTCTTTTGGATGGATTTGAGATGCCCCCATTAGGGCAATATAGGAGGATCCAACTCGCCAGATATCTCATCGATGAAGGAAGGACATCCTTCGGGAAGATGGAGTTTAATTCCCGCGATCAAATTATCCACTTCGGCATCGAGGATGGGGATTTGGTGAGGATCATCCATTCAGGCGCTCCCTTTATGACGAGCGGCTGCCCGGACGACCGGGGCAATGTTGCCTGCAATAGGCCATATGGCAATAGTCGTCCCGGCCTGTATATTCGGAACTATCCCTTTCTCCCTAAAGCTAAAGACATGATGAGGGTGAAGAGACAGATATGGAGATATTGAGCGGGGCAGTAAGACGGGCATGGGAGATGAGGATAGAGAACTTCGGCGAGAGAATCTACTTTTTTGCCCCTTCGCTGAAGCGGTATGATATCTCCGAATTTAGAGCAAGGCAGAATGCCTTCTTTGTTCCCATATCGATAACCGGTTCGGTTTGTCAACTCTCGTGCGATCATTGTCGGGGAAAGATATTGGAGGGAATGCTATCGGCTCAGGATCCAAGATCTCTCTGGACATTGGGGAAAAAGCTCACCGAAAGGGGCTGCCGTGGATTGCTCATCACTGGAGGTTCTCTTAAGGATGGCAGGGTGCCCTTGATGAAATTCATGCCTACCATTGGTAGGTTAAAGTCGGAGCTCGGCCTTAAGATCGCGGTTCACACGGGCCTTGTTGACGAGGGGCTGGCCGATGGGCTCGCGAGGGCTGAGATAGACGTAGCCATGATGGACATAATCGGGTCCGAGGAGACAATTGGGAGTGTTTACCATTTGAACACACCCCTTTCGCATTTTGAGAACACGTTGGAAATGTTGATCGAGAGAGGAATTCGAGTATCCCCTCATGTGGTAATCGGTCTCCACTGGGGTAAGATCATTGGGGAAAAGAGGGCCTTGGGAATGATCTCCAGCTACGATGTTTACTCCTTGGTGTTGGTAATCTTAACCCCCTTGCATAATACCCCTATGGAGGGAATATCGCTCCCTCGATTGAAAGAAGTAGGGGAGTTGTTCGCCGAGGCCAGGTCACATTTCCCATACATCCCCATCCTCCTCGGGTGTGCGAGGCCCCTGGGAAGATATAAGGACGAGGTGGAGCAATTGGCCCTTCATATGGGACTCAATGGAATCGCCTTTCCCGGTGAAAAGGTGGTCAGGTTGGCTAGAAGGGCGGGATTAAAGCCGATATTCTCCCAATACTGTTGCTCGCTCATCTTCGCGAATGAGGGCCTTGAGCATTAAACAAGGGCGGTAAGGAATATCCCGATCATAACAAGCCCCAGGATGAATTTCATGAATGTTCCACCCAAGAATCCCAGCAGACTCCCCCAGCCAATCCTCAACGCCCCTTTCAGGCTACGGCCCCCCACAAGGATTTCCGGGATAACCGCCCCCAAGAAGATACCCAATACGAGGCCACCCACATTGAGGGTCATGAGGCCGACGATTCCCCCTATGATGGCACCCCAAATCCCGTATTTCGTTGCCCCAAATCGCTTTGCCCCATAGGCTTCCGCCGCATAGTCAAGTACTTGAGCTCCAATGGAGATCCCGGCTAGGGCGGCAAGTACCCAGAAGGTTACCTCTTCAAATTCGGTAAATATCCCATAAACCAGGGCCCCTCCAAAGATGAGGAGGTTCCCGGGCAAGGTGGGCAAAATAGTCCCCGCCAATCCGATGAGGAAAAGGGCTATCACGACGATCCACAGGATAATTTGCCCGATCATTACCTCGTTATTTTAGCAGGGTTTGGAGAAAAAGCCACCGTTTCTCCCAGGGGTCTCGGGAACATATGCCTAACACCCTTTTACCCTCGATGAGTACCCCGCTACACCAGCACATTTCGCTCATGGAAAACGGTGTTTCCCAGAAAATCAGATACTTCTGCCAAATATGAGGTTGCGATCGGTATCCCAAATTGATATAGAGGGGTAGTCCCCAGACGAGGGAGGAATGGCGATGAATCCATCTTCATTGAACGACATGGAGAAGTTGGTGCGGAAAAGACGGGAATTCGTTCCAAGGGGAGTATTCAACATGACTCCCCTCATCATATCCGAAGCCAAAGGGGCTCGGGTGAAGGATATAACCGGAAGGCAGTACATCGATTTTGCCGGCGGGGTGGGGGTCCTCAATGTGGGTCATTGCCCCACCGCGGTGGTCGAAGCCATAAGGGATCAAGCGGGAAAATACATCCACACCTGTTTTCACCTGATGATGTACGAGCCCTATATTGCCCTGGCCGAGAAGCTGAACCAGATTGTTCCGGGAGATTTTCCGAAAAAGACCCTTCTTGCGAATAGCGGCGCCGAGGCAGTGGAAAATGGGGTGAAAATCGCCCGCTATTTCACCAAAAGGGGCGGCATCATCGCTTTTGAAGGGGGATATCATGGTCGGACCCTGCTCGCTCTCAGCCTAACGGGCAAGGTGAAGCCCTATAAATTAGGATTTGGTCCCTTTGTCCCGGAGGTTTACCGGATTCCCTATGCTTACTGTTACCGGTGTCCCCTTGGGATGGAGTACCCTTCCTGTGACCTCCGGTGCGCGGACTACGTAAAAGAGGTATTTCGTGTCCATGCCCCCCCACAGGAGATAGCCGCCCTGGTGGTGGAACCCGTTCTCGGGGAAGGTGGGATCGTCGTACCCCCAAAGGGATACCTGGAGAAGCTGAAGGGGATCTGTTCAGAGGAGGGGATCGTCTTCATCGCCGATGAGGTTCAGACGGGAATGGGGCGGACGGGAAAGATGTTTGCCTGCCAACACTTCGGAATTGCTCCGGACATCATCATTGTGGGAAAGTCCTTGGCGGGAGGTTTTCCCCTCAGCGCGGTAACGGGAATGGGGGAAATCATGGACGCCCCTCACGTGGGTGGCTTGGGAGGTACCTTTTCGGGGAACCCACTGGCCTGTCGAGCCGCCATGGAAGTGATTAAAATGATTGAGGAGAACGCCCTTACCTCCAGGGCCTCGGAAATAGGAAGGAGGACGGTCGATAGATTGAAGGAGTTCCAAGAAGAATTTCCCATCATCGGGGACATTCGGTGGTTAGGCGCTATGATCGGATTGGAACTGGTTCGTGACCCAAAGACCAAGGAGCCCGCTACAAGGGAAACGAGACAGATAGTCAAGAGCTGTTATGAACGGGGACTTCTCATCACGCGGTCGGGGGCCTTCAGCAATGTCCTTCGTACCCTGATGCCCCTAGTGATCACCGATGAGGAGATTGATGAAGGGCTCTCTATTTTGGAGGAAGTACTGAGGGAGATACGAATCTAGAACTCGTTGGTCAATGATCGTCACTGGAAAAAGATCCCTCTTTGCTTTGTTTCGATATTCTTGATATTCCCCAAGCCAAATCTCTTCATTTCCCTAACTAATTCAAGACGCAAATCAATGGAATTAGTAAAAAGAGCCGACGATAGCTATGACAATACAAACCAACTAACCAACCAAACCTCCTAGTGCCAATACAAGAGGTTTACCCCATTTTTTCTTTATGTATTGGTTGTTCAGTTCAATCTTGAAATATTTAGCTTGGGGGTTGTTTAAAGACGAATACCAGACGATGATAAATGCTACGATCCCTAACGCTGTGAAACCAAAATATTGCTGCGCCAGAAGAAATAAAAGTGCAACCAACACCAGCGTACTAATTAATATGCAGACTAAGGCTTTTTTTGTCTCTTTATCTTTACCCAAGGCACGCCAATTCATGAACGTCAGAATTGAACCGAATAATGGGGAAAATAATAAGCTCCAACGACCGATTGCATTTGGATTCCATGAAAACTTCTCCATCTCCCGCAATAGAAACGGCGACCCACATATGGCGCAGGTTGTCGGCCCTTGAGGGTTCTTGGCGCCGCATTTGGGGCACTTCTTTTTGGAGAACATGTGTCACCTCCGCTTGTCCGTCTGCCGCCTAATTGAAGCCCTTCCATAGGCAAACTTGGCTTGTAGTCGCTCCGCCATTTCCAGCGAAGCGACGGTGAGTACCACATCTTTAGGTGAAGGTCGTGTGTTTTGTAGGGTTACCTTTAATTTCCTACCTGATTTCCTAATTTCTTAGACAGGATATTCAATTCATCCAATGTCAAGGACTGGCCCGATCTTCAGCGGTTAATACTCCGCCGCTACTCTGCAGCGAAGTACTTCTAATCATTTGTTTTAAACCTAACTGCACGTGAAGGCTTCCTCTCTTAAAGCTGTCTTACACCTTCTTTGATTCGGTTTGCTTTCTCTCAGTCAGTATCTCCTTTATTCCTGCAATAGAGGCTAATACTCCGGTGGCTTCATAAGGTATGAATA
>CBDUXJ010000110.1:0-7614 GCA_965371165.1 uncultured Syntrophobacterales bacterium
CGGAGCGTGCCGAAGCAGTGGGGAGGGCACTCGTAAGACGGGGGGCTGTCCTGGGTTGTGGGGGGTGGGGAGGTGTAAGGGAATTCGCTTCCAAAGGGGCCAAAGAGGCCGGGGGCCTCACCATCGGCATATTGCCGGGGACGTCCAGGGAAGAGGCAAATTGCTACATCGATATCCCCATCGTAACGGGCCTGGGGCATGCCCGAAATGTTGTCATTGCCCATTCTTCGGATGGCATCATCGCCATATCGGGAGAGCACGGGACCCTCTCCGAAATAGCTATCGGGCTGAAATTGAAAAAAACTGTGATCGGGTTAAATACCTGGGATATCGAGGGAGTAATCCGGGTTAAAACGGCGGCCGAAGCGGTTGAAAAGGCCATGAAGATTTCGGAAGGAAGGGATGCTTAAGGGTTGAAGGGACGATATTTGGCCATTTTTCTGTTTGTCGCCATTTTAGGCGCGTGCCGCTCCGTCTCTCCGAGCTATCCGGGGACAGGGGTTTATCATAGGGTGAAGAGGCACCAGACCCTTTGGAGGATATCTAAAACCTATGGGGTCGATATCGATGAGGTAACCCGTGTGAACCACATTCGAGACCCCAGCCGAATCCGGGTAGGACAGAAGATATTTATTCCCGGGGCAAAAAAGATGCTGAAGGTCGATATCTATATCGATGATATTGGGGGAAGAAGGGGACGCCCGAGGGATCTGAAGACGATCGCTTTGGCAAAAGGGCGTTTCATCTGGCCCGTAAGAGGTAAAGTCACCCGAGAATTCGGTATACGGGGAACGATGAAACACGATGGAATCGACATTTCCGCCCCCATGGGTACCACCATTAGGGCTACCGATTCCGGCAAAGTCCTCTATAGCGGAAACGAGATAAAAGGATATGGAAATATCATCATCATAGAGCATGGGCAAGGATTTACTACCGTTTATGCCCACAACAAGGTCAATGGCGTGGCGGAAGGGGAAAAAGTCAGAAGAGGTCAGATTATCGGAAGGCTGGGAAGGACGGGCAGAACAAGCGGTCCAAACCTCCATTTTGAAACCCGTATGAACAACAGACCCATTAACCCCAGACTTTTACTGGAATAAGGTCTCGGCTATGGAGAAGAATAAGGAGGAGATCTATCAATACTTAAAGGAGTACGAAGATAATGGATCCTCCCGAGATCTCATCAAATTATACCTTAATGACTTGAAGAAATCCCCCCTCCTCTCCCCGCAGGAGGAAAAGGCCCTCGCTATGAGAATTCGTCGGGGTGATGCGAAGGCCCGCACCCAGATGATCGAATCGAACCTACGATTGGTTGTCAAAATCGCGAAGAAATACCTGTTTCGGGGTTTACCCTTTTCCGACCTCATTGAAGAGGGAAACATCGGCTTGATCAAGGCGGTTGAGCGATTTTTGCCCGCCAAGAAGAACCGCTTTTCCACTTATGCCGTTTGGTGGATCAGGCAATCCATCGAAAGAGCCGTTGCTAATCAGGCCCACCTGATTAGGCTTCCCATGCATATCAGTAGCGATCTCAACAAACTCGCCCGGGTGGCAAGGTCCCTTTCCAATCAGCTCAAGCGGGAGCCCTCAAATGAAGAAGTTGCCGCGGTAATGAAGCTGAAGCCGGATTATATCGAAAGGCTGAAGAAGGTGGTTAACAGAACGTATTCCATTGAATCGCCGCTCGGGAGAGATACTGACTATTCCTTAAAGAATACGATTCGCGATCAGGAGTCCGATAGGCCCGTCTCCCTTCTCGAGAATATTGAAAGATTTGAAAAGGTGAGCTCATGGTTAGAAGGGTTAAGTGAACAGGAGAAGAGGGTCATTGTATTCCGATATGGGCTCGATGATGCCGATCCTCAAACGTTAGAGGCCATTGGCAAACGATTTGGCCTCACCAGGGAAAGGGTGAGACAGATCGAATCAAAGGCCCTAGCGAAGTTGAGGAGGATCATGAGGCGAAAATCGGTAATCTTCGATGAGGTGATTTGACCTTTTCGAATAAGAATTATCTTGAGATACTGCCTTTGAAGCCTCGAACGGGGCAGGGGGTATTATCCCTGCTATCTTTACCATAATTTCTCTTCCACTGGTACCCACCTGGATACCCCTCGGGGTGATGGAAGTGGAAGATATCTCAAGAGAGGGTAGGAAATTGTCAGTGAAACCCATGCATGGTTGTCTCCACTGTGGTTAGGGAATCCTGAAATACATAGGACCTCACAAAACCTATGAGGATGTTGAGGAGTATATCTGCCAGAGATGCAAGCGATACCACTATCTCAATAAGCTCACCGGTCAGGTCTCCATGAGGCTAGAGACCTTAATGGAGAAATATAAGCCGAAAGAGTAGGATAGGTCTTAGGACTTAGCTTTGATGATTTCGTAAAAAGCCGGAATCAGACGGCAAAGAAAAAAGATCCAGATGCAAGGCGCGCAAATCCTGAGGAATGAGGCGTACATAAAAGTACGCTGCAATGACGAAGGATGCAGCGGAACGCAGCAGATGGACTTTTTACGAAGCCGTCAGCTTTGAAAACGTTTAAGAAGGGAGTCCACCGATTCATCTGATCTCTTACATTTCAAGAGGGCCTCTATTTCAAGCAAGTCGAAGGCTGAATACGATTTATAATCCAAGTCCACATGATATTTCTCCTTGATTCTTTTCGCGACGTACATGCTCATCTTTCGATCATAGGAAGAATACTCAGGCGATGAGGGATCCGCGAAATAACGCCCCGCATAAGCGAGAATCCCCGTCCCACGAGATCCTGGTCCTCTTTGGGTATGGACTGAGGAGGGAAAAATCAAGGCTGAAAAGTATATCAAGAAGAACAGAGTAAAACCCTTCATCAACCACACCTCCTTTTGGAGATTATCTTGATTCTAATTATTATTCAATTCATGGGTCCTGTCAAGCGGTAAATAGGAAGATGCGGTTCTGCCTTGGAATTAAACTCTGGGGGTAACTCATGATAAAAAAGATGATATGGATAGCCCTTGTGGCTACATTCTTTGCCAACAGTGTTGCTTTTGCCCAAATCGGCACGGTAACCGCAAGGACCCTTTTGGTAAGATCCGGCCCCAGCAAAGATTATAAGGTGATAGCGAGGATTAAAAGGGGGGAGCAGCCCCTAGTGGAACGAGTTATAGGGAATTGGGTGAAATTGGCCTGGAAAGGGGAAACTTGGGTTGCGAGGAGTGAGCTTTCCCTGATACAGGGGGCCTCTCGATTTTCGGCGATGGATGAACAATTCCTTCAATGGTTGATCCACGATACCAAAGTCAATTGGGCATTCATCGATCGGGAAAATCGGCATTCAGTTTCCGTATGGATCAGGATGGATTCGGATCGGTATGGAGGCATGACAAAGGTTAATTTTATCGCCAATAACTTGGCCGAATCCTATCGATTTCACACTGGAGATAGGAACCCGGTGGAGATCAAAATATTGAAGCCGGATGCCAAATTCATCTATGACATCTATCTTCAGGCTACCTTTAAATGATCGTTCCATTCATCAGTGGAAGATTGAGCAGATTAAGGAGCAACCATTTTCACCAAGAAGAGGCTTAGGCCGGGGACATAGGTGATAATCATCAGTGCTAATAAGAGAATAGCTAAAAAGGGAAGAGAAGCCATATAAAGCTTCAGCACTGGTCGGTCAAAACGGAAACTCGCGATAAATAGATTCATGCCCACAGGGGGGGTTGAGTAACCTATCCCAAGATTAATGAGAAAGATGATACCAAGATGAACGGGATCTATGCCATAAGCCTGGGCGATAGGGCTTATTAGGGGGACGACCACTACTAATGCGGAAAAGATATCCATCATACATCCTACCACCAGAAGGAAAATATTGAGCATGATGAGGAAGACCAATTTACTTGCAATACGGGCTTTGAGAAGATTCAATATCTTCATAGGTACCTCCGCGTCTACCAAGTAATTGGTAAAAGCCAGAGCGGCACCCAGGATGATCAAGATTCCCCCCACCAGCACCATGCTTTTTTGCATAATCCGAGGAAGATCCCTTAGCCTGACCTCTCGATAAAAGGCTACTTCCACCACTATGACGTAAAAAGCGGTAATCGCGGCTGCCTCGCTTATGGCGATATAGCCGCTATAAATTCCGCCCACAACAACTAGGGGCAAGGGAAGTTCCCACTTCGCGACTCTTATGGCATCGGCCACCTCCCGCAGGGTAATCCTTGACGACGGTACTTCAGCATCCAGTCCTTTATATACACTGTATAGGGATAATAAAAGCACCAGTAACATGCCGGGCACAATACCGGCGATGAATAGTTGATCGATGTCGGTTTTGGCCACGACGCCGTAAAGGATGATGGGTAGGCTGGGTGGAAGGAGAAGACCTAAGCTTCCCGAGGTGGTCAATAGTCCAAGGGAAAATTTCTCAGGATATTTTTCACTCATGAGGGCGGGAAAGAGCAACCCTCCTAAGGCGATAATGGTAACACCAGAAGCACCCGTGAAGGCGGTAAAAAGGGTGCAGGCCAAAAGGGCAACAACGGCCAATCCCCCGGGTAACCATCCAAGGAGTGCTTTGGAAAGTTTAACCAAACGATTTGGAGCCCCACTTTCCGCAAGGATGTAACCAGCAAAGGCGAACAAAGGGATGGCAATGAGCATAGGTGTGTTGGCCATCCTGTACATCTCGATGGTGAGTATTGATGAATCAATGCCCACCAGATAGAAGTTTAACAGTGCACTAGCTGAAATAATGATGAAAAGCGGTGTACCAAGGAGGGCAAGAACAACGGTAACGATACCGGAGAGAAATATCATCGAGCACTTCCCCTGATAGCCGTAGCCCCATTCCGAAAACCGCTGATGGCAAAGCGAAGGGCGATGAGCCCGAAGGCGATGGGAAAGATAACCCCCACGGTCCAGGTCGGTATCTTCAAGAAGGCGAAGGCACCAGCCTGGAATTCATCCCTCATAAATTTGAGGGAGGCATGGATCAAAAGGACACAGATAAAAGTTGAAAAGAGATCGGTCACCGCTTGAACGGCAGTTTTCCCTCTGTCGGGGAGTAGCCTTGCAATGACATCAATGTTGATGTGTTTTCCCTCTTTGGTGGCCATGGTTGCCCCCAGTAGAGCAACCCAAAGCAGCAGATGCCTCAAAAGCGGGTCTCCCCATATTATCCCAGTAGCAAAAAAAATTCTCAAAAAAATCTGGGAAAAGGCCAGTCCTATCATAACGGTAAGCAAAAAAACCAGAACTAAATATTCCAGTTTATCGAAGAGCCAAAGGCTCCCTTTAAAAACTCTCGCAAGGCCTCGCATCATTTCTCCTTCTGTGCCTTTCTGTATAGGTTTATGTGGGATCTCACCTGAGTCAGGACATCCTTTGAAAAAACTTTGTCCCCCAGTTCATCTATGGCTTCATGGCTAATTTGCTTGAATTTCTCCGTTTCCTCATCGGTTGGGGTAACGATCTTTATCCCCTGTTTTGCCATCACCCTTATTGCCTCCTCATTATCCTTTCTCGTACGGACATTGAGGAGGGAACTATGGTATTGGAATACTTCCTTGACGATTTCTTGGAGATTTGACGGAATTTTGCCGAATATTCTTTTACTCACCAAGACACCGCCCAGGGAATAGGTCAGGGGCAGATCTGTCATGTACTTCACCTTGGTAAACCACTGTAAGGCAATGGCCGCCAAGGGGGAAGCATATACGACATCAACCAGGTTGGTTTGAAGTGCCATGAGGACGTCGGGGATACCCAGGGGAATGGGCGCGACGCCCGCTTTGCGGAGTACTGGGCTTGCGATAGGATCGCCCTCCCAGAGCCATACCTTTTTCCCTTTAATGTCCTTCACAGAACTTACCGGCACATTGGACAGTAAATACACAAACCCTATCTCTGACCAACCCAGGAGCACGTAACCCTTTTTTTCAAAGCCCCCCCTAAAGTAGTCATTCATCCTTTCCAGGGCATAGTCCACTTCCTCATAGTTTTGGAACAAAAAAGGAATTTCCATGGCAAAGATATCCTCATTTATCGACCCAAGTCCCATTCCGGTGAATCCACCGCCATGGATTTGGCCGATTCGTATTTTTCGAAGCATATCCCTGTCTTCACCCAGGACGCCTCCAGGGTAGGCTTTTAGCTTGATCTTACCATCTGTCTTTCTTTTTATATCGTCATTTATCTTATGAAATGTGTCCATCCATGGGCTTCCTTCTGGAGCCAGGGTAGCGAGCTTTATAATATATTGTTCCCTCGCCTCGACTGATGTCAGATAGCCAAATAACAGAAGCAGGAGACCGCCTGCCAGAAGGAAAGCCGCTCTGGTCGATTTCTTCAAAAAGGGAATCACCTTAAAAGTAATCATCAACCTCCTCCAATAATCGCTTGGCCTGTTGTTTCGCTAGAGTATTCAATAATGTCAGCTCGGGAACTGAGTCGGCTGGAGCCTCCAGGACCTTTTCCAGAGTCGATACGAAAAGCTCTCTGTCAAAGGTCTGGCGGGCGTAGTATTTGGCATACAAGACATGGGACATGAGGAATTTATCTTGGCTCAGCTCGAAGGCCTTTTCAAAATGTCGCCGCGCCGTTTCCGGATCTCCGCCATAAGCTTTGGGCCTAGCCAAATGATACACAGCCATAAAGAGGTGTGGTCCCCCATAATAGAAGCCTTCATCTAACTCCAAAACTCTCTGCATCAGGCTCACCACTTTAGGAATCTCCGCCATGGCCTCCACCGAGTCAGTGCTAAGACTAATCCAACTTCCCCAGGAACTTGCGGTCCAGAAGAGGGAGGGTACGTCTTTTTTCCCGAAGCCGCTTAAAGAGGTATTGAATTGATCGAGGGGTTTGGGGAGAACTTCCCTGAACTTTCCCCGTTTTGATAGCGCCCTGATCCCGTATTGCTTTCCCTTCAAGTAGAGCCGCTTGGCCCTTTCCCGTTCTTCGTCTTCTGAGAAGACCGCGGCATAGGCCGAATATGCCTTCGCACCTGCTACCAATAGCTCTGCATTCTGTGGGTAAGCCTCGATGAGCCCGTCGATGAGCATCAAATAGGCCGGCGTCCCCTCGCGGATGACGGTGATATCCGATTGTTTGGAAGAAGACCTGGCTACATCTTCTAAAATTGAGCCAACTGCGGCCACTGTCAATCTCTTGGTGGGAATACAGCCGGAATAGACCATTAGTGGAAGCAAGAGCATTCCCAATAATACTGCTTTCCATCGATAATCCATGGCCATACCCATCGGAACTGTGGAACGGATGTTAGCAGATTCAATACCATAGATTTTGGAGAAGGTCAAAAGTTTTGACGAATGAAGTTAACTTTGAGCCCTTTTAAGGAACAAGGGAGTGGCGCCTTGGTTTCGAGAAGAAAGGGGAGGATAAAACTTCAGGAGTTTGTTGATTTTTCAGTGAAACCTATTGTTCTTAAAAGGGTTTCTTAATAGTAAAGGCTCCATTTTGATTGTGGCCATATTGACACAATTCCTAAAGAATGCTAATAAGAACAGTGCGCCCCCGTAGCTCAGCAATGGATAGAGCAAGGGATTCCTAATCCCTGTGTCGCCAGTTCGAGTCTGGCCGGGGGTACCAAT
>CBDUXJ010000111.1:0-7611 GCA_965371165.1 uncultured Syntrophobacterales bacterium
TGGTTGCCCCCAAGTCCCCGGGTCACGTGATGCGCCGGGAGTACGTCGCGGGAGCGGGAGTCCCCTGCCTTGTTGCCGTCTATCAAAATGTGAGCGGCAAGGCGAAGGAGATCGGTCTCGCATACGCCAAAGGCCTTGGTGGCACGAGGGCAGGGGTGATAGAAACCTCCTTCAAGGAGGAGACGGAAACTGATCTTTTTGGGGAGCAGGTCGTCTTATGTGGAGGGGTAACCCACCTGATCGCTGCGGGGTTTGAGATTCTCACCGAGGCGGGTTATGCTCCGGAGATGGCCTACTTCGAGTGCCTCAATGAGCTGAAGCTCATCGTTGACTTGATCTACGAGGGTGGTCTTTCAACGATGCGTTATTCGGTGAGCGACACCGCCGAATACGGGGATTACACCGCCGGCCCGAAAATCATCACCGAGGACACGAAACGGGTAATGAGGCAAATCCTGAAGGATGTTCAAAACGGTGAGTGGGCCCGGCAGTGGATCCTTGAGAACAAGGCTGGGAGACCATATTTTACGGCAATGCGCCGTCGCTGGTCCGAGCATCCAATAGAACAGGTTGGGGAGAAACTTCGGGGGATGATGAGCTGGATTACCAAGGATCGGGCAGTCGACAGGGAGAGAAACTGATCTCTCCGGAATTGTCGCAAAGTTATGGGTAGTGAGCATGGGGGTGCGGGAAAAGGTTGAGATAGAGGGACGAGGGCCTGCACCCTCCTTCTACAAATAACTTGACACTGCTTCGGCAACTTGCAGGGTTGTGTTGCCACCACCCATGTCGTAGGTACAAACTTTGCCTTCCCGGACGACTCGGGCAATGGCTGCCTCCAGGCGGGTAGCCATTTCCCCTTCACCGAGGTGATCCAACATCAACTTCGTGGTTAACAGCATGGCCATAGGATTGACCTTGTATGTGCCTGCATACTTAGGTGCGGACCCGTGGGTTGGTTCGAATACGGCGTACTCGTCTCCGATGTTACCGCTACTGGCAAAACCGAGCCCTCCCACCAACTGGGCGCAGAGGTCGGAGATGATGTCCCCAAACATGTTGGTGGCAACCAGCACTCCGTAATCCTGAGGATTCTTCACCAACCACATAGTCATGGCATCGATATTTGCTTCCCGAAGTTCAATATCCGGAAACTCCAATGCCACCTTTCGGGCTTCTCGAACCATGAGACCACTCGTCTCCCGCAGGATATTGGGCTTTTCCACCACCGTAACCGATTTGTACCCATACCTATTTGCGTATGTGAAAGCCTGACGCACAATGTTTTGGCAGGCTTTTCTCGTCAAAAGTCTCAGGGATACGGCAATGTCTTCCAGGGGAACCTCGGCAAAACGTTTCATCTTGGGATGAGTCTCCGAGAGCACATGCATGACCTTTTCTGGCAAGGGATGATATTCAATCCCAGCGTAGAGACCCTCGGTGTTTTCCCGAAAGACCACCAGATCGATATCATCGCGATAATTCAAGGGGTTTCCAGAAAAGGCCTTGCAGGGGCGCAGGTTGGTATGTAAATCGAACATCTGGCGCAAGGCCACGATGGGGCTGCTGTAGTTGAGACCCTTTCCCCGCAACTGTGGCGCCAGTTCTTTCTCCGCTTCTTCTTTGGGTTTGGACGTAATGGCCCCAAATAGGCAGACATCCGTCTCTTTCAACAATTGGATGGTCCGATCGGGCAAAGGATTACCCTCCTTGCACCAAAATTCCCAACCGATATCACCGAATCGCAAATCCGTATCCAATTTTAGCTTTTTCAATACGATCATCGCTGCATCCATCACATCCTTGCCCACGCCGTCACCGGGCAATACAGCAATCCGATACTTTGCCATAAAACGCCTCCGTTGTCCTCTCCGATTATTTATTTTTACCCTGTTTTGCAAGCAACTTCTTGGTGTGCGGGATCAATCCCCCATCCCGAATGATTCCCAAGACGAATTCGGGTAGTGGCGGAAAGCGAAATTGCCCCGCTTTGCAGGTCAATTCTCCCCTTTCGAAGTCAATCTCTGCTTCTTCCCCGTTTTCAATTGCATCTACCGCTTCCGGTGCCTGGACCAATGCCAGACCCTCATTGATGGCATTGCGGAAGAAAATTCGGCCAAATGACTTAGCCACCACAGCTCCCACTTTGGAGAATTTTATGCAGGTAGCTGCCTGCTCACGGGAACTGCCACAGCCGAAGTTTTTCCCGGCAACAATGATGTCATTTTCCCCGACATTTCCCGCAAAATGAGGATCTAAACCCTCCAAGGCGTGTTTTGCCATCTCGTTGGGATCGTTGATGGTATAGGTATATTTTCCGGGGAAAATGACGTCGGTATTGACATCATCCCCGTATTTCCAGACCTTCCCCTGTATTGCCATCCTCTTTCTCCTCCCCATCCAAGTTATATGCAGCGTCTTAAATAGTAGCGCATAATTCAAATAAGGATTAAATCCCAAATCCGAAGCACTAAATCCTAAATAAATTCTAATCTCCAGATTCCAAATTCAAAATCGTTTAGTCCCCTTGGATTTTGGTCATTTGATATTGTTTAGATTTTCGGATTTAGAATTTATCATTTTGTTTTCTCCACTCTGCATCTTCTCTCCTTACCCCGATAAGCTTCAGCCAATACCTGCTCTCTTTAGCTTCCTTGCGACAAATCTTGACCGGACATTACGTAATGGGCGTAAACTTATAACTATACCTTAGGACTCCCTCCTGCTCATAGAGGACCCTGACCACCGCCTTCACTTTCAGCCCGATCTTCAAATCCTTCGGTTCACAATAGGTCATCTGGCCAACGATCATAGGTCCCTCGTCCAATTCAACGAGGGCTACCGCATAATCCCCAGTCATGTTTTGAAGATCATCGAACTCAGTGGGTCCCGCTCCTTTGGCGATAACGGTGTACGTGAGGATCGTTCCATTGCCTCTCAACTTTATCTTCTGCATTCTATTATGGTCACATTCGAGGCAGATTAACCGTGGTGGGAAGAAGATTGCCCCGCACTCTTCGCATCTCTTTCCAACCAACCTGTATCTCTGCTCGATGGTGTTCAAATAACTGGGCAGGGAGATATACGAACCCATGATCCCTCCTAACTTTTGAATGTCGAAAGGTATTTCTTGAATTTGAGATAGGTCACGTAATCCACATATTCCTTCCTTTCCAGATAGTCCTTTACCTTTGGGACATCGGATGATCGTTCTCTCCTCTGGACTATTCCATCCTGTACGAGCAGACTCAAGGCATCGCTCCCCGACCCATATGAGGCTACGATTATCCTTTCGGATCCCTGGGCATGATCCAAGACATGGGCCAGGGATAAGAGGGGAGATGCAACACCCGTATCACCGGTATATGTGGCGATCGCTCCAAGGGCAAGGGCTTCCTTGGAAAATCCAAATTTGCCCACCGCCTTAAAGGACTTAGAGGCATCGGGCTGCTGAAGGACCAGATGGTTGACCTTCTCAGGTGTAAGGTTCAATTTGCGCAGGAGCCCATCGATCGATTCCTGCAGGCATTCCCCCATGAAGTTCACCCTCAACTCCAGATCCCTCGTGTATACCTCCCCTGCCCGCCGAAACCTCTCACCCAGGGTTTCAATGCTGATTGAATGAGATCCTTCCAGAACAGCGACGGGTTCTCCTTCCCCAATAACATAGGCGGCCGAACCAGCACCGAAGGGGTGCTCAGTCCCACTGTCGATGGGCCCTAATGGAATATCAGAGGCCACCACGAGACCAATTCCTTCCCCCTCCGCAACAATTCGATCAAAACATCCCAAAAGTGCAGAGGTCCCCGCCTTTGTAGACCCCATGAAATCGGCCGTCCTCACCTCTTTATTCCCCACCAGGGCGGCAGCTAAGGTGCTCGACAGGGGTTTTTCTACGTAGGGGCCCGAAGTGGTAGCCAGGTAGAGCGTTCCAAGAGAACTGGGATCGATTTCCGCATAGTTGATCGCATTATGAGCGGCCTCGATGGCCATGGTGACGATATCCTCATCATAGCCGGGCAAGGATTTCTCCTTAACGCCAGGTGCGGAAAAGTTTCCCCATGCCTTTCTATACTCCTCTGCCTTGATCCTATATTTCGGTAGATATGCCCCATATCCAAGAATCCCAATACCCATTTCCTACCCCTTCATTTTATTGATATCTCTGGAAAAGGAGCTCTGAGCGCGAATCAAGATTTTTTCGATAACCATTATTAGTGAAACGGAACGCTCGCAAACCCAATGTTTGAGCCCGAAGGGCGAGTTTTGGGTTTGCAGTGAAGCGAACTTTAAAATGGTCGAAAAAATATTTTGAGCAGCGATGAGCGACTTTTTCAAAGATCTCTTTTTGATGGTCTCGTAAAAAGTCATAAATCAGACGGCACAGTAAAAAGCTCCAGATGCAAGGCGCGAGAATCTTTAGGAATGAGGCGTACTTACCGGTACGCCGCAGTGACTTAAAGATGAAGCGCAACGCCGCAGATGGACTTATTACGAAGCCGTCCTTTTTAGAATATGGACAACCGCAGTTCCCCCGGACCCTCCCACATTGTGAGTTAATCCAACCTCCGAATTTTTTACCTGCCTTTCCTTCTTCTTCACATCGCCTCGTAATTGGTGAACGATCTCATATACCTGCCCCACACCCGTGGCGCCAATGGGATGTCCCTTCGCTTTGAGGCCTCCACTGGGGTTCACGGGGATTCTTCCCCCGATTTCAGTCGCACCCTCGGTGATGAGCCTTCCTCCCTCTCCTTCCTTGGCAAATCCTAAGCTCTCATAGGCAAGTATCTCAGCAATGGTAAAACAGTCGTGAACCTCAGCCACATCGATATCTTCAGGCTTTAACCCTGCCTGCTCATAAGCCTGTTTTGCGGCAAGGGTGGCTGCTGTCAAAAGGGTGATCTCCTTCCTGTCGTGAATGGCCAGATAGTCCGTGGCAGCGCCAGACCCTAGAACAGAAATCGGCGTATTGGTAAAGTTCTTGGCAAGTTCACCTCTACACAGGATTGCCACCGATGCTCCGTCCGTTGTAGGACAAGAATCAAAGAGGGTCAGGGGGTAAGCCAGTACGGGGGAATTCATCGCCCTCTCCAACGTAATCTCAAAACGCAATTGAGCCTTAGGATTCTTCGCAGCATTCCGATGATTCTTGACCGCTACTCCTGTGATCTGTTCCTTCTTAGTCCCATACTTGTGCATATGTCTGAGGGCAATCATAGCGTAGATTCCCGGGAAATTGGTGCCCGCAAGCCTCTCCCATTCCACATCACCGGAAACCCCCAGCCAATATCGGTTTCTTTCCCTCGGGAGATCGGTCATCTTTTCCACCCCCCCCGCCATGACGATGTCGTACATCCCCGTCTTTATCGCCAACAGGGCATCCCTAAAGGCAAAACCACCGGAGCAACAAGCGTTCTCCACCCTACTGGCGGGAATATGGGGGATATTAGCCTGTTCCGTCATCAGGGCGGCCACATTTCCCAACTGGTTTCCACCTGTTTCCAGAGTTCCGATAAAGGCCTCTTGAATGGCCTTCGGATCAATCCCCTTTTCCACATCGGCGATGGCCTCCATGAAGGCCTCAACGAATAGCCCCTTCATGTCCTTTTCCGGAAAGGTTCCATACTTAGTTTGACCCACTCCAATGACGGCTACATCCACCATTGATTCATCTCCCTCAAAGCTATTTCCCTTGGAATTGGGGTTTCCTTTTTTCCAAAAAGGCGGAAAGCCCTTCCTTATGATCCTCCGTGGTAAAGCAGAGACATTCGGGAAGGGCTTCAATAGAGGGAAAACACTTAAGCCCAACGATCTCATCATACTTTGGGTTAACAGGGTAGATCTTGCCCTTGTACCCGTGTTTCAACAGGTACTTCAAGGTCCTCCCCGTAAACTTCGTAAAATCGGAGGATGCCCCCACAATAGCTATGGAGCCTGGAGATAGGATATATTTGATCTGTTCTACGACCGGTTCCATATGCTTCTTTTCTAAAGGAGGCATGTGATGTCGTTAACTGAAAGATTCTCCAGATTCATGATGGTTTCCTCCAGCTTCCTGGATCTCTCTTGAGAAAGCACTTGAGTTGAATTGGTTCGGAATTTCTCCATTAAATCCTCCAGGGTAGCGGGATTCTCCCGTTCGCCCTTGGCGAGGGGAACGGATGAGGAATGAGACTGGCCTGAGAAAGTCTTAATCGTGACAGAAGCGCCCCTTTTGTCAGGGTAATCCCTCGCCCATTCCTCCCCAGGATGCGCCTTCACTCTAGCTGCCAGTTCTTTAATACCGTCATCCCGGATATTCTCCTCGGTGAATTTATCCATGAAGAGGTCCCCGAAAGAGATTGCCATCGCAACGGAGAAGGGGATGCTGAACTTAGCAGCAGAAACGGTGTCCGGGTGGACGGTGTGGCCGCAGAATTGAATCGCAACAGGATAGGTCTCAATCTCGATCCCCTTGATGTCCTTACGGCCTAAACTGTTTTCCTTGCAGATCTCCAGGGCGGCATCGATGATGGGATGAGTATGCCGGCAAGCGGCATGGAGTTTAAAATAGGTTCCTAAGATTTCAAATTCCTCGCCCAAACCCCTCAGGAGGGCATCATGGTCAATTTTATCCGCCATGGCTCCCAAGAAACCCTTTTGACCCTCAAAGATGCTGGCCGGACCCTTGGCCCCATTTCGAGCAAAGATTGCCGCCAAGAGGCCAGCCATTGCAGCCTTTCCCGGGTGAATTGGCTTCACCATTGCTCCATCATGGAGTATCTCCAGGAGCCCTGCTCCTTGAAGCCCCGCTATCCCTATGGCACTCACCATCTCATCCGGCCTCAGGCCAATGAGTTTACCAACGGCCACAACGGCTCCAAAGGGGCCAACAGTGCCTGTGGTGTGAAACCCTCTCGATAGGTGGGAGGGATTGATGGCCCTCGAGGTTCTCAATAAGACTTCAAATCCAGCGACCGTCGCTGTAATCAGATCTTTCCCGCTGCTCCCCTGCAATTCGGCAGCCGCAATGGCTGCTGGGACGATAGGAGATGCTGGGTGGACACCGCCATACCGGTAGCCATCATCCATATCCAATGCATGGGCACAAACCCCGTTGGCGAGGGCGGCATTCATGGCAGGATACTTCTTCCTTCTCTGGATGATGGTGGCCTCGGGTTTTCCCCCCAAACCCGCGATGTAGTCAACGACCATCGTGGGGAATTCCATTGGATAGCCCGCAAGAGTCACTCCAACCAAATCCAAAATAGCCTTTTTAGCTTGGAGGACAACCTCATGGCCCAAATCCTTAAATCGAAGATCACAAGCGAACTCGGCAAACTTCGTTGATAAATAATCCATACCGGTCTCCTCTAAGAATGAATCATTTGAGAAGTTTCATCATGTCATTTGTATTATCCAATGTCTCCAGTCGAAGAACTGCCTCCATAATCTTTTCAAGGTCTTCTCCTGAAAAGGGTTTGGAGGAATACCCTGAGCACCTGAGAAATTTGTCACGACACTCTTCCTCGGTCATCGTATTCTTCGGGTGGTCCTTAAACTCCTCCACGGTCTCAGAGAATACCTTGCTCCACTTTGTTTTGATCTCCACTGTCGCCGGCCCGAGCG
>CBDUXJ010000112.1:0-7596 GCA_965371165.1 uncultured Syntrophobacterales bacterium
ACTCAGGGCCATGAGCCTGTCGAATGGCAGATGGACTTTTTACGAAGCCGTCAATCAAAGGACTGACACACGTTGATTTGCGGACGGATGTCCTTCTTCAATGAAAAATGGACTGAATTCTCTGGACGAGAGGAATTCTGACTGGAGATATTTTCCTGACCTTTTGAGTCAGCCTTTTTCTCAGCCTTTCCTGCTGTTCCGCGAGAATCTGAATGGCGTATTGACGGCGCTTCTCACTGTCGAAGCCTCTGAATGGAGAATGGCTACAAATGGCTTCAGCTATGGAGTCGACGCAGTAGGCCACGTTTGAATAGACCGAGGCCAGGGACACCGGACACCGTCTCTCCTCGGATTTTCTAAACAGCCTAGGGTTGTGAAAGACTGCCCCCAGGTAATTCATCTTGATTCCGAAAGGGCTAGCTGCGCCCTTGAGACTGTTCGCCGTAGCACCTTCCAGTGCCTCAAAGGCCCCTTGCCCCTGGGAGGAATCCGTGATGTTGTTCACCAGGATATCGGGACTGAAGAATCGCCGGGCCTTGTACCCCTCGATTCTCTTATACAACCCAACCTCCAGTTGCTTGAATCTGGAGAAACAGGCTTTCACCGAGCCATATCCGCTTATCAGATCATTGGAAGATATCACAACGATCGTCTTTTCCGCTAACAAGGCAAAGTCGATCGACTGACGGTTAATGCCTGAAGCCAGATCGAGCACAACATAATCGAAATGCCTGCTGATCTCGATGAAGCTCCTCAGAAACCTCATCTTCTGCAGATAGTTAAGATTGGCCAGGGCAAAATTCCCGCGTTCCCCACCGATCAGGAAAAAACCTAAGGGGGTCTCTTCAATCAGATCTCTCAGGTCGTCCTTCTCTCTCAGGAAAAAATGGCCCAGATTAAATCTGGGATAAAGGCCAAGTCGATCTGAAATGATTCCATTGCCCAGATCCACATCGATCAAGAGAACACGAGCGTCTCTTTTCGTCATGGCAACCGACAGGCTCACGGCGAGATGGCTTTTTCCAACCCCACCTTTGCTCGAGGTAAGCGCCAGGATCTGTCCCCTTTCCTCCACTGTTTTCTCCTCCTTTCCCTTACGGTTTAATGAGAACGAATTGGAACAAGAGCATGGTAAGGCTATCGGGATGCTACGTCCCTGTCGGCCTGGTCCGCTATATAAAACGGTAATTGATGCTCCTCGTCCTCATCGCCAATTTCTATTCCAGAATCAATCGAATATCTGAGGAGCCTCCCCCAAGCCCTGTTTTTTTTTAGCCACTCCCAAAGAGCCTCAACATCACGGAAGGGAGCTCCCTTAAAAGGCGGTTTTCCATAACCAGATGGCACAACGAGACGAAGGACTCTCCTTATCCACTCTAGTTTAACTCGATAACGGGAGATAAATAAGGCCTTGGCAATGGCAGCCCAGAAAACAGCCTCTTCCGCAAACAAGGGTGTTCCTTTAACCTCTTTCCTGAGACGAGCAGGAATAATTCCAGCTGTGTAATAGGTATTTACCAAGGCCGCTGTGATATTGCCATTTATTATTTCGTTCAATCGAGAGTTAGCAAGCTTGGCAATATCTTTGCTCCGAAACGTGAATTTCACTTCTCCCGGCATAAGGGTATTCCTTTCTTGAGTGTAGATGATACGAAGTAAATAGTATGCTATACATAATGAACAATATACATTTCGTATCTCATAATACGTACTACATACCACAAACACAACCTTTGTCAACAAAAAAATATTAAATATTGACTTTATTTCTTGTGAATCTTGTTCCACTCTGTTATCATAAGGTTAGTACGGACAAAAAGCCAAACCATCCGTGAGGGTGGGACGGAAAGCCACGGGTCTAGCGGGGGAGATCACAGGGTTTCCTAGGTTTGGTATCGTAGGTTCACTAGACAGCCGGGTTGCGGAAATATATTCGTGACTCGGCTTTATTATTTTGGAGCACAAGGGGATATGGAGTGATGAAGAGAATAGAGTGGGGAACAAATATCAGGGATTTACCTGATATGGTACTCATGGGAGCGATTGGGGGCGGAAAGAGAGTCTATACGAGGAAAGGCGAAAAGATGAAAATAGGAGACGCAGATTTAGAAGCGGTAATTTATGGATTCTACAAAGATAGACTTGAAGACGTCCAAATGCATTTTCGCTCTTCCCCTAATTTTGCAAAACTGAAGGAAATAATGTTCCAGATGAACGGATCAGGCCATCAGCCAGTTCGATCTCTGGAAACCTACCATTGGTATGGGGAGCAAGTCTCCGTATTTTTGGCTTACAATTCAATAATAGAAAAAGGGGCTATTGGCTGCGCCTTTATGCCGATACTGAAGGAAGAACAAGAAGACAGGAAGTTGGCCGAAGGAAAGTATAAAGAGATGGTAGGATATTTCAAGAATGTGAAGAAATATGCATCTAAATTGGTAGGTGACGAAGGAAAAAAGGGGAAGGTAGTTATTGAAAGGAGGGTGATGGTATGAGAGAAAGGGCGAGATAGGCAAGCAAGGCTATGGGTTTGCTCATACCCACTTTGCTTTCAAATACGTGGAGGAGTTCCGGAGATATGAGAGCCATCTCCAAAATGCCTGAGATCTGGGTTTGCATTAGAGTTGAAAGAGGCACTCAGGAAACCCAAGTAACCCAATCACTCCAATCAACCCAATAAACCATCTAGGCTATCCAAACGACCCAAACCATCCAAAACGAATTAACCGAACAAAGGGAATAAACCGAATAACCGAACATACCGAACAAACCAATTTAACCGTACAGAACCAATTAAACTCAACCTTGACGTCATTGTAAAAAGTTGAAATCAGACGGCAAAGAAAAAAGATCCAGATGCAAGGCGAGCAAATCCTGAGGAATGAAGCGTACATAGAAGTACGCTGCAGTGACGAAGGATGAAGTGCAACGCAGCCCTTCGGCTTTGCTCAGGGCCATGAGCCTGTCGAATGGCAGATGGACTTTTAACGAAGCCGTCAATCTTTGAACGTTTAAACGTGACTAGTTTCATTTGCAAATAGTGGAACAGATCAGGTAGAATGTGTCCCACTTAAGCCAAGATTAAATCCAACAACCCAAGTTCAGCATGTGATGCCCCAAGGCCCAGAGGGCTGCGAGCTTTACCGGGACTCGAAAGGCCCAAACCGCTTGCACTATTTGAACGGGGTCGAATCTTGACGAAATTCTTGAGGAAGTGGGAACCCGAAGGGTACCGATACATCATCTGCCTCATCATTTTCCTCAGTTACGTCCTGGTTTATTTCCACCGGCTCTGTCCGGCCGTAATTGCCTTGGACATACAGGAGGCATTCGGGGTTAGTGGAACCCTCCTGGGGGTCCTCGGGTCCGCCTATTTCTACCCTTATGCGATCATGCAGCTGCCTACGGGACTTCTGGCAGACTCCTGGGGACCCCGGAAGACGGTTTCCGCCTTTTTCCTTTTGGCCGCTTCCGGATCCGTTCTCATGGGAATGGCCCCCAACCTTGTAATGGCTACCCTCGGCCGGATCCTTGTTGGTGTTGGAGTGTCCACTGTGTTCGTTTGCAATTTCAAGCTCCTGGCTGAGTGGTTCAACCCCAAGCAGTTCGTCATCATGGGCGGGATCTTCATGGCCATGGGCGGCGTTGGCGCCCTGTTTTCCAGCGCACCATTGGGATGGGTCAGCAATCTGATCGGCTGGCGAATGGCGCTCGTGGCCGTTGGGCTGGTGACCCTGATTATGGCCCTCCTGGTCTATACATTTGTTCGAAATCGCCCATCTGACAAGGGCTTTCCCCCCATCAACATTGTTCCTGCGGTGGAGCCGAAGGAGGGAAGAAGCCTCTTGGGAGGAGTGAAGCTGGTGGTGAGTTCGGGACGGTTCTGGCCTATATCGGCCTGGGCCTTTTTCTCCCCTGGAATATCTTTTGCCCTAGGGGGACTGTGGGGCGGGCCGTACCTGATTCAGGTGTACGGCTTGAGTAAAACGGCGGCAGGGGGTGTGCTATCCACGTTCGCCGTTGCCTTGATGGTCGGCAGTCCTTTCGAGAGCTGGGTTGCCAATCGCATCGGCAGAAAACCCGTCCTCATCGGTTGTAGCCTGCTCTCGATAGCCGTTTGTGGCCTCTTCTACTCTTTCACGGAGGGGCTAACCCTCCCCATGCTCTATCTCTTGTTCTTTTGCCTTTTTCTTTCCGGTGGACCCATAGGTCCGGTGGTCGCCGCGGTTTCCAAGGAACTCTTTCCGGTGGCTATTGCCGGGACCTCCGTCGGTATGGTGAACTTGTTCCCCTTTCTTGGGGGGGCGCTCTTTCAAGTTGTCATCGGGGCCGTCGTGAGCAGGGGCGGCTTAGATGGAACGAGATACTCCCTTGCCGGATATCAAGATATGTTCCTGATCTGTTTGGTAGGGGCCGTAATCTCCCTCGTGACTGCGGTTTTCTTGAAGGAGACCCTCGATCGAAGAGAATCAGATGAGGGTGGGTAAGTATTACCCTCCTGTCCCGCCAGTGGCGGGAAAAGGGTCACTGCGGAATCATTGAGGCCAAGGAACAACGTCATACCATCCAAACCGAATAAACGGAATAAACCAGATTAACCGAACAAACCATCCAAACCATCTAAACCCAAGAAACTAAAGAGACTCCAGATGCCTCAACGTTGACATATGTCGAAATCTGGCATAAGATGTAACACGTTTTTTAATTTCATTTTGTATTGAGGAAAGGATGGGGAAAACGGCAAGAAAAGGGATTCGGGATGATACGGAATGGTTTCATTCCATCGCCGAATTGGGAAACGACGGGATTTTCGTGTTGGACCAGTCGGAACGTATCGAATTTGCCAACAATATGGCTTCCGTCATTACGGATATCCCCGTGGATAAGCTTATCGGAAGGGATTTTAAGACATTGCTCACGCAAGAAGGGGTTCGATTCTTGGAAGATCTCTTCTCAAAGAGCGAGCGAAGTGGCGCAAAGGTCTGTACGGAAATGGAGCTCGTTTCGGACAATCATCAGGTGAAGGAAGTCGAAGTCTGTATAGCGACAACGAGGGCAGGAGAAGGAGAAATCAAGATATATGCTTATGTGAGGGATATTACGGAGAGAAAGCATTTTGAGCGCGAACTGAGGGATTCCGAAAGGAGGTATCGGAGCCTTTTCGAGCATGTTCAACACGGCATTTTCATCAGTACCAAGAGGGGAAAGTTCCTCGATTGCAATAAGGGACTTCTGGATATGGTGAGTTGTGGGAGCAAAGAGGAGTTCCTGAAGATCGACATCGCTAGGGACCTCTATGTAAATCCAGGTGATCGCAGGACATTTCAAGACATGGTTGAAAAGAACGGTTTCGTGAAGGACTATGAGGTCGATTTCAAGACGAGGGATGGGCGAATAATAACCGTGCTGCTTACAGCTCATGCCATCCGAGATGAAGAAGGTCAAATTATCGGCTACGAAGGGTTAATCATCGATGTGACCGACAGGAAGAGGATGGAGGGGAGGATACGGGAGGCGACCAGGCGGTTCCAGAAGATTTCGGAAATGGGGGATGATGGGATTATCGTGATCGATGAGGGGAATTGGATCATATTTGCCAATTCCATGGCCACGGAGCTGATCGGCTACCTGAACGAAGAGCTGTTGGGGATGAAATTTACCGATCTTCTCAATGTAAGGGACAAGAAGTTCCTGGCGGAGATGCATGATCAAGTTGGGTTGGACGAGAGCAAACGGGTATGCACGGAGATGGATATCCTCACGGCTGATGGGAAGACCAAGGAGTCCGAGGTTTGTATCACCACCGCCAGGCCCGAAGTGGGGAGGATGAATACCTATGTCTACCTGCGAGATATCACGGAGAGAAAGTGGTTTGAAAGGGATCTGAAGGCCTCGGAGGAGAAGTACCGAAACCTCTTCGAGAGTGTGAGACATGGCCTGTTTATCAGCAGCAAGGGGGGGAGGTTTTTGGACTGCAATCAGGCCCTGGTTGATATGTTGGGCTATGAGGATAGAGAGGAATTCCTGAGAATCGATATCGCCAGGGACCTCTACGTCAATCCAAAAGATAGGAGGCGATTTCAGAAGCTCATTGAAAAGGAGGGGTTCGTAAAGGACTTTGAAGCGGATTTCAAGAAGAAAAGCGGGGAGATTATCACCGTCTTGCTGACGGCCCAGGTCATGAAAGGCCCCGATGGGGAGGTGATCGGATATGAGGGGCTCAACATCGATATTTCCCAAAGGAAGACAATGGAGAGGGAGCTCCGGGAGGCCAACGAATTCTTGACCAACCTCATCGAGAGTTCTGTTGACGGTATTATCGTGACCGATATGAAGGGAAGTATCCTCATTTTCAATAAAGGCGCGGAGAGAATTCTCGGCTATCAGTCGGAGGAAGTGATCGGCAAGATGAACATCCGCGAACTGTACGCCCCAGGGGTAGCCCCAGATGTGATGAAGAAGATGCGGAGCCCTGATTATGGAGGGTTGGGGAAATTACATTCCTCGCGGATCGTACTCCGCAATAAATCGGGGGAATGGATCGACGGGGATCTCTCTGCCTCCCTGATCTATGACGACCAGGGGAATGAGATCGGCAGCATCGGGATTTTTGAGGACCTTCGGGAAAAGCTCAAAATGGAGGAGAAGTTGCGGGAGACTCAACAACAGCTCATGCAATCGGAGAAACTGGCCGCCATGGGGAGGCTCACCTCCCAGATCGCCCATGAGTTGAACAACCCCATATACGGTATTATGAACACCTTGGAGCTCTTGAAGACGGAGATTCCCCCCGAAAGCAAAAGGAGTAAGATCCTGGAGATGTCCCTTTCCGAAACCCATCGGCTTTCGGAGATGTTGCGAAATATGTTGAACTTCTCCAAGCCCGAGGAAGAGGTCCGGCGTCCCATCGATGTCAATGAACTCCTGGAGGGCATCGTCCTCTTTATCGATAAGCAGATGAGGGAGTTGAACATCGATATCGAGACGCGATTCGCAAAGGAGATCCCGAAGGTGATGGGCTCCACCAACCAACTGAGGCAGGTCTTACTCAATATCATCAGAAATGCCAAGGAGGCCATGGCCCAAGGGGGAATCCTCTCTTTGGAAACCATGGGGGAAGATACAAGGGTTATCATCCATATTAAAGACACCGGGATTGGGATCCCCAAGGAGATACGGGATAAGATCTTCGATGCCTTCTTTACAACCAAGCAGGAAGTGAAGGGGGTAGGCCTGGGCCTCTCCGTCTGCTATGGAATCATCAAAGACCATGGAGGGGAGATCCGTGTGGAAAGCGAGGAGGGAAGGAACTCGACCTTTTCCATCATCCTCCCAACCGCCTAAAATCCATTCTTTTCCCTTTACCCCGTAATGAAAATCGGTGCCCGTCCACTTTTCGGGAGTTTCCTGATTTTATAAGAAGTGTTTTTGTAACCTATTGATAATATAGGAACTCATGTGCTTTGCCCTACCTGGAACATCCCAACTGGGATATTGGAATAATGGAATATTGGAATGATGGGGTAAGAAGAAGAAAGACAAAAAATCTGTTGTTTCCGATTTCGATACCCATTATTCCACTATTCCAACAATCCA
>CBDUXJ010000113.1:0-7588 GCA_965371165.1 uncultured Syntrophobacterales bacterium
GTATTTGCGTTCGTAGTGATTGATGAGCGTGATCGGTACGATGAGGGGAACGGAGCCCTGACGATAAAGGTCGATAATTTGGAACAGTTCCTGCTTTTCATCCCAAGAGAGTTGTTTCTTGAAATAACCCGAGATATGCGTCAGAACGTTGGTATTTTTCTTAGCCGTGGATTTTAGGCGAAGGGCTTCCATTAGAAGTTTCTGGTATTCCTTATAGAGCCCTTTCAGCGGGATACCTTTGGCCTGGGCCACCAGTTTGCCCATCATCCGGTGATGCCGGGGGCTGTGGGAGAGGATCAACATCTTGTGCTTGGTATGAAATTTCACCAGATTACCCCGGTTTTCCTTTCCCCCCAGGGCCTCTCGCCAGCGTTTAAGGGTAAAGATACGTTCTATGAAATTTTCACGGAGTTTTGGATCATGGAGCCGTCCTTCTTCTTCAACCGGAACGAGAGGGAAATGCTCCATAAATACCCTCGCGAAAATGGACACCCCCTTTTTCGCGGGGATGCCCGCCTCATTATAAACCTTAACCCGTCCCATGCCGCTGCTGGGCGAATTACTCTTGAATATAAATCCGCAGAGGCCCTCCTTCTCCAACTCCGCGACCCGTTTGCGCGCCCAATGGATCATGCGGTCCGTATAATCATGTTTTGTGTGTGAGGTGATAAGACGGGGTGAGCTTGGGTCACCCACAAGCCGAAAAGGCTCTCGGGGGATATTGAAACCGCATTCCACCTCGGGACACACGGGGACATATTCGACAAATTTTCCAAGCGTATCGGTAAGAACCCGATCTAATTTGTGATCGCCATTCCACCGGACCCTCTCACCGAGTAAACAGGAACTGATTCCCAATTTAATGGGAGTTCCCATGAAGTTCCCCTATGATTATTATCCAAACCATTTTAGGAATTCCGTTGAGAGGATGTCAATCTTTTGTATGCCGGGGTTTTTTGATTTTTTTGAGTACTCAACAAATATCGAAAACTCCAAGTTAGTATAATCTTTGGGAAGAACACGGCTTAATCACGCTTTTGTCCTGGATTCAGAAAGGGACATCGAGGAGCTGAGGGTGAAACCCTTCTAATGCCCTCTCTTAAGGGCCTCCCAGAATTTCCGGCGGACCTCATGGGCCCCACGGGCATTAGGCTCTATCTCTTGGACGAACCAGTAAGAGGGGTCCTCGGGACAATAATGAGGATTGTTTGGATCTCCATAGTGGGAGCCGTGGCCCAGAAAATGGGAATAGATGTCCGCGATTTGTGCGCCATAACTCTTTCCCATATCCAGGATAGCCCTGTTAAAAGCGTGAAAGAGTTTATAGGCCTCCTGGATGTCCACCTCGGGCATACCCAGATCACCAACTCCATCCGTTGGATCATAGATAGTCCCCAGGATGATGGTGCAATTGGGGTAGCGCTCACGAAGGACCTCAAGGATCTTCCTGAGATTCGAGCGGAAATCCTCCACTGCACCGTGGTCAATAGCTCCTCCTGGGCTCAGGGAGGAGAGAAAATCGTTCCCCCCAACCGTTAAAGTGACAATCGTTGGATCGTCGCCTCCGGGAGGCAAGGCGGGAATTTGTATCTCTAAGACACTGCCGGATGTGCCGCCATCGGAAGCCAGGTAATATAGATCGATTCCCGGATAGAGGGATCGGAGGTCCTTCCCTCTAAATTCGGGGTAGATTTCATCCTTATTGGAGTAGAAAAGGGAGATGGCCCCCCAGCCGGATCCTCCGGCGTATTCATCGATGGATATGCTATCGCCCAGCCCCACATACCGCCTGTACCATCGTTCCTGGGGCGAAACGCCAAGAAATGAACATCCGGACAAGCCGATAACCATGAGTAAAACTCCTACAAATGTTGCCCTCACCCTACCCTCTTACTGTGTTATAAGATGTGGGTTTTCCATTTCCCTCATTTCCCGAGGGTAAACCTCCATTTGCAGAACAAATCGTCAGGATGGGGATCAGGGGGGGCGAAGAGACACTCCACCTGGATTCGCTCATCGATCTCCCTGGCAAAGTTCGTAAACTCACCCCGGTGCATCTCCTTGCAGACAAACTCACCCAGTCCCCGTTTGAGCCGTGCCTCCTGGGTAGGGCAACTGGGGACCTCTATGATCACCTCGTCCTCCCCCTCATGGATCTGGTAGCCCACCAGGATATGCCAGGGGAAGTATTTCAAGGCCTGGACAAATCCCCGGAGTCCCTTTTCCTCGATATGAAAGCGACGAATCAGGTCCTTCGCGGCCATTCCAGGAACCCTGGCCCATACGCGTTCGTTAACTCGCTCTGCTGTCTGCTGATCAAACTCCTCGCCGACGTAGATGAACCAGAAGGCATCCACCACCCGATAATGCCACAGCAAAAATTCGATGTAGCTCTTGAGGGCTGGGGCCTCCATCCCCTCGAATTGTGAAAGATCCATTTCTCCTCCTTTCGGTTAAAAATAGTCCCTCAGCAAATGCGAAGAAGTATCGCCCGGCTCATGAAAGAATGACTAGGCCACCATTTCTGAGAAGACATCTTCCAGGATATTCAAGGCGATATCGATCTCCCTCTGGGTTACATCGAGCGGGGGGAGAAACCGGATTGATTCGAACCCGCATGAGGTCAGTAACAACCCTTTTTGAAAGGCCCTTCGAATCACTCGGTTCCGCAGGTCATCGCTCTCCACCGAAATGGCATCCATGAGCCCGAGGCCCCGGACATCGTGGATCACGGGGAATCGGGATTGGATTTGGCGCAGGCCGGAGAGGAAATAATTCCCCATCTCCTCCGCATTCTTGAGGAGATCCTCTTCGTGGATGGTCTGAATGACCTGATAGCCCACGGCGGAGCTAATGGCGTTGCCCTCACCCCATGTTGAGGAAATCCTCCTCTCCTCCCGTGGAAAGAATGTCCTTTTCCCAATGGTGGCGCCTACCCGCAAGGCCTTGGCCGACGTTATGATGTCTGGGACCACGCCGAAATGTTCCACAGCCCACCACTTTCCCGTACGGCCTAATCCCGTTTGGATCTCGTCCACGATCAGCGGAATGCCCTCGCGGTGAGCGATCTCGGCTACTTCCCGGACAAACTCGGGGTTGGCGATATCATACCCCCCTTCGCCCAGGATGGGCTCAATGATGATATAAGCCACTTCTTCCGGGTCGATAAGACCGATATCCGGGTCAAGGACCTGGGCCAGACGGCTGATCACGCCTTTCCTCTGTATGGAGTATATCTTCCAACCGCAGTCACACCCTTTCTGGCAACGACAAAAGGGGAGCTCCACGATCTTCGGGATTTGCGGATACCAATCGCGGTGGACCTTTTTACTCCTGTTGAGGGAGAGTGCCCCCAAGGTTCGTCCATGGAACGCTCCTAAGAAACAGAAGCCATATCCGAAGTTTCGGCGGTAGTCGTAACAGATCTTAATGGCATTCTCAACCGCTTCCGCACCGGAATTCGATAGGAAGGCGGTGTCGAACCCGAATTGTTGGGAGATCTCCATCAGCTTATGATGGAGATGAGAAGGTGTCGGGATGGGGGAGTCGGTGGGATCTTCGCCAAAGGCACCGATGAAGTCAGTTCCGGCATATCGATCCGGGTCGATTCCGGCGATTTTCTTGGCCACCTCAACAAGGCTGGGATGGTTATAGCCCAACGGGGAGCTCGCCACATGGCTAATGAAGTCCATGATGGTATTGCCATCTACATCCGTACAGAACGGCCCGATGGCTGGTTTGGATCGATCCCAAATGAAATCATAGAAATACGTGGAATGAGCGGCGTACATCTTGTGAAACTGAGCCCATTTGCGGGCATTTGGGCCGGGAGGGGGAACCTTTATCAACGGTACGGCCTTTTCCCTTTCCATATTCATCTCCTCGTTTATTTCATTTAGATCGTTAATATCGTTGGCGGTGTTGGGAGCGTTTATCCGGTTTGTTTGGTTTGTTCGGGTTATTCGGTTTATTCCGTTTACAATAAACTAATGAAACTCAAGAAACCCTGAAAACTCTTGTAAAACCATCTATTTCAACACGGGGGCAAGCACATCTTCCAACGTGGGATAGCCGATCCCCTGATATTCATAACGAACCCTGATCAATGGTTTCCCTATCGTAATCAACCGGGAGAGGTCGACCGGGGTGGCGCTAACTACCAAATCACATTCCGTCTCGTTGATGGTGGCTTCCAATTCCTCGACCTGCTCGGTGCTATATCCAACCGCTGGCAGTACTTTTTCCAAATGAGGATACTTCTCAAAGATCTCCTGTAGGCTCCCCACTGCAAATGGCCTGGCGTCCACCAACTCCTTGGCACCAAATTTCTGGGCGGCCACAACCCCTGCCCCATAGGGCATCTCCCCGTGGGTCACCGTCGGTCCATCCTCGATGACAAGAACCCTCTTCCCCGATATGAGAGAGGGATCTTCAACGGACACGGGCGATGCAGCGAAGATGACCGTGGCTCTGGAGTTAACGCGTCGGATGTTATCCCTCATCTGATCCAAATTTCGTGGGTCTACCGTATCGACCTTGTTGATTACCACCGCGTCAGCAAGGCGCAAATTGGTTTCCCCCGGATAATACCGGAGCTCGTGTCCTGGCCGGTGGGGATCGACGAGCACGATGTGAAGCGTAGGTTTGAAAAAGGGTGTATCGTTGTTTCCGCCATCCCATACCAGGATATCCGCCTCCTCCTGGGCTTGAGAGAGGACCTCCCCATAATCCACACCCGCATACACGACGGAACCCCGTTCGATATGGGGTTCATACTCCTCCCGCTCCTCGATGGTGCAATGAAAACGGTCAAAATCCTCTCGGCTCGCAAACCGCTGGACCTTTTGCCGGACAAGGTCTCCATACGGCATGGGGTGGCGAACCACAACCACGGTTTTGCCCTTTTGACCCAGTATGTCGCATATCTTCCGTGTGGTCTGACTCTTGCCGCACCCGGTTCTCACCGCTCCCACGGAGACAACGGGTACCCTGGCCTTCAATTGGGTGTGAGCAACCCCCACCATCATGAAATCGGCTCCCGCAGCGCTGACCCCGGCTTCGTGGTGCATCAGGTCTACATAGGAGACGTCGCTATAGGAAAAGACAACCAAGTCAACGGATTCCGAATGAATCAAGGAAACCAGATCCGACTCCGGGTAGATGGGAATCCCCTTGGGGTAGAGTTCCCCCGCTAACTCAGCCGGATAACACCTTCCCTCGATGTTGGGAATCTGTGCCGCGGTGAAGGCAACGACCCAGTACTCCGCTCGATCGCGAAAGCAGAGGTTGAAGTTGTGAAAATCCCTCCCCGCTGCCCCCATGATGATCACCCTTACGGGTCCCCTTCTTCTCTTTCTTTTCATCATCGCAGACCTACCAAGAGGTGCCTACGCCCTTGAGTGCTTTCCCAATTGATGGTAAACTTCAACCTTCACCGTCTCTTCCATTGTGGTCACCAGGACCGGAACAATCCAGTTTAACTCTCATCTCCAGGGTCAAATCTTTCTCCTCATCTCCTCAATGGCAACGCCATTGAGCTCCCTCAAAAAAGAGAGGGAGAGCCTGTGGGCATGATTCATATCTTCGATGTGGGCGATTTCGGTTGGCGAGTGGCTACACCGCCTGGGGATGAATATGCCACCGACAGGAATTCCTTCCCCCTCCATATGAAGGGTAGCCGCATCCGTCCAGGCCCGAAAGATATCGGTCTGAAAGGGAATGTCATGTTTTTTGGCAGTATCCATGAGCCGGTCCCGGATCTTTCGGGAGTATATGGCCCCCATCATGTTGCTCAAAAAATCCATAGTGCGGATGACGGGCCCCTGACCCAACTGACCCGTTGCCTGCTGCGGGGGAGTCGTGGGATCTCCTGCTGGAACCGTATCGATGACCAGGGCCAGATCTGGCCTCAGGGCTTGGCCCGCCACCCTGGCACCTCGGGATCCAATCTCCTCCTGGGTCGTCGCCACCAGATAAATGGCATAATCCAGAGAAGCTCCCTTGAGCTCCTTGGCCAATTCCCTGAGCACGGCGCAACCCATTCGGTTATCAAGGGCCTTGCTGACGACGTATCCCCTTCCCAGCTCCTGGTAGTTCGGATGATAAACGATAAAATCTCCAACCTCAATTCCTATCTCTCCTACCTCTGCCGCGGTTCTGGCTCCCACGTCGATCCAGAGATCTCGGACCGATATCGGTCGTTTCAAGTCTTCCGGGGTCAATAGGTGCTTCCCCTTCACCCCGATGATTCCCGTTTGGACCCCTTTCCGGGAGACGATATCCACCTTTCGGCCGAGGAGGACCCTCTCGTCTATCGCACCATTGAGGTCGAAATAGATATACCCCTGGGGATTGATATACTTTACGCACATTCCCACTTCATCGGTATGGGCGCAGACCATCACGGATCTCTTCGATTTCGAGGGGCCAATACGGGCAATGACGTTGCCCATGGAATCCGCCGATACATCGGGGACGATTTCCTTAAATTGCCGGAACATCTCCCTGGCCACTTCCTCCTCAAAGCCCGATCCTCCTGGAATGGATACCAACTTCTTCAGAAATTCCTTCATCGGCTCCCCCTCATCGTCCATCGTTCTCCACCTTTAAACCGGTTTCCCACAATAGGGACAGTAGTCAAACTCCCCTTTCAATCCTCGACCGCAACGCCTGCAGACTGAATCGCCCGCTGTGGTTCTTATGCCGATGCCATGGCCCATTTCATCGGAAATGCCCCCGCATCTTTCACAGATGATGCCGGGCTTGCCCCGGCTTACCGGAAAGATAGGGATAAAAAAGATGCTCAGGTAATGGTCGACCCTCTTGAGATAGGCCTGGGTCTCACCGCAGAGAGGACACAACCTGGGATTGTTATCGATCGTCTTGGTTTTCGGATGAACTCCCGCAATGAAAATCATGGGATGTGTTCGGTGAACCGGCAGCTCAATATTACAAAAAGTTTCGCTTTGGGTTTTAAAAAGTGTAACCCTTTAGGATCATCTTGTCAAAGAAGCAGGAAAAGTTTGGTTGGTTGAATTGGTTTGTCAAGTTTGTATCATTTAGATGGTTGAGATTGTTTAGATCGTTTGGATGGTTAATTCGGTTTATCTGGTTTGTCTCGTTTATCTGGTTTATTCGGTTTATTGGGTTTCCTTGGTTTATTGGATCTCTGGAGAAGCCCACGTCCATGGGCGAAATGCTTCGTGAGATGATCCTTTCGGGGGACGCAGGAGGGGAGCTCCTCGGAGAGAAATGGAATTCTAACTCCATTATCTTACGTTTGTTGGTATAATGGTTTCCTTGGGCAGTATTGACACAAGGAGGTGAGGAAGAGATGACCCCCAGGATATCCGCAACCGTTTCCTTGACGAAGGATGAGATTGTCCACCTCTATTCCGGAGGGGTCTTAAACCTGAAGGTCAAGGGGAGAGAAGCGGAGGCATCAATCGAGCTCTCCAGTTCGGATGCCCCTCCCACACGGGCTACTCGAATCCGCTTTAAAACCATCACGGCGGAATAGTCCGAGAACGCCCTTTTTCGAAAACTCGGGGGTAGTACTGGAGAGTACGCATTGTGATACAAAATCCCG